>JAGGUV010000085.1 GCA_021158345.1 Bacteroidales bacterium | reverse complement strand
TATTAAACCCGTCTCTATTACAGTGTTTACGAAGTTTCAATAATAATTTATGCTTTTTTATAGAATTTTATTTATTTTATTAACAATTTGAGGTTTTTGTTAACAATTTTGAAAAAAAAATTAAACAAAATTTGTTTTATCCCCTATAAAGCTTATATTTGTGAAGAATTATACAATTTATTAATCAAAAAATAAAAAAGATGAACAAAGCAGAATTAATTCAAGCAATGGCAGAAGAATCTGGTTTAACTAAAGTAGATGCAAAAAAAGCATTAGATTCTTTTGTAAAATGTGTTAAAGAATCTTTAGGAAAAGACGAAAAAGTTGCATTAGTAGGTTTTGGTTCTTTTTCAGTAGCTAAAAGAGCTTCAAGAATCGGAAGAAATCCTCAAACTGGGGCTGAAATGACTATCCCTGCTAAAAAAGTAGTTAAATTTAAAGCCGGTAGTGAATTAGCAGGTGCTGTAAAGTAATTTTATTTTTTAATAAAATTAATAAAAAAGCTCTACCATTTTATAAAAGGTGGAGTTTTTTTATATTTAACTTAAACCTGTAAGGTAAAAGGGAATCTTCCTCTGCATAATCTATTCCAATACGCTTTCCAATAATAATATCTTCTTTATTAAAGACATATCTAATATTTTCGAGCCAAATAATATTTTTGTTTAAATCAATACCTGTGTGTTTATAATTAATTCCCAGTGCTTTTGTTACTTTTCCGGGGCCATTAGTATAATTTGTTTTATATTTTACTTTATTTAATCGTGATAATATTGTTGTAAGACCGTAATAGGGAACTATTGAACGTATTAAAACAGCATCTGGGATATCTTTTTTGTTTGTTACAATATTAAATAAAGAATGTATGCCGTAACATAAATAAATATAGGCAATGCCTCCATCGTGGTACATTATTTCTGTTCTCTTTGTCCTTTTGTTGCCATAACTGTGTGAAGCTTTATCAATAATGCCTTTGTAGGCCTCTGTTTCGGTAATAATGCCAGCTGTAAGATTGTTATTGAAATTTGTAAAAATACATTTGCCTATTAGCTCCCTGGCAATTTTTACAACGTCATCTCTTTGATAAAATGAATTATCTAATTTAATAATATTATTTTTTCCAGAATAGCTTTTTTCTCTCATCTAAATAGATTTTATTATTATCAAGCAACCATTGAATTGTTTTGATAATTTTATCTTCGTCAATTTCTTTTGCATTGTCAGCTAATTCACTGATAGTGCGAGGTTTGGTTTTAAGCATTGGTTTAATAATTTTCAAAATAGTATCAAATTCCAGCTGGCTTAAGCTGATTTTATTCCTTTTTAAGCAAACATCACATTTTCCACATCTTTGAGTATTGTTTTCGCCAAAATATGCGAGGAGTTGCTGGCTCCTGCATTTATTATTTGATGTTGCGTAATCTATTATTGAATTTAATCTTTTCAAAGTTGCTTCTTTCCTGTATCTGTATTTTTCAGAAGAGATACAAAGATCTTTTTTGTCTAATCTGTTTAAAAGAAATATTATCTGCGGTTTTGTCTTTTGTCTGATATATTTTATTATACCGCTTTTATCAAGATAAATAAGTGCCTTAATAATGTTTTCTTTGCTTGTATTTGCTTTGTTAGCAATATCAAATTCATCAATTTTTACATAATTGCTAAACAAGCCTGTATAAGAGCGTAATATTATTTTTATCACTTTATCTAAACTTGGGTGTTCAACCTGAAATTTATACAATATCTCATTATTTGTTAAAATATTTATTAATGATGGCGAGCCAATAGATTCGTTAAAAGTAATATAGCCCTCTTTTTCAAGAAATTTTATTGAATTATAAACAACAATAGGAGAAAAATTATACCTGTTACTAAATTCAGACAAATTAAAATCAAAACTAATATTTTTGCCACTTCCTACAGGTAATTGCAAATAATTCCCAAAAGCATCATAAATATTTTTAATTGTTTCAATATCAGGAAATGAGTTATTAAAATTTTTTTTCAGATTAATAATGTCATTATTATTGTATAATAAAACTGCAAAAGCTTTTTGTCCATCCCTGCCTGCTCTGCCTGCTTCCTGAAAATATGATTCTATAGAATCGGGGAGATCGAAATGTACAACAAAACGAACATTAGATTTGTCTATGCCCATTCCAAAAGCATTAGTACAAACAATAAGCTTGTTTTTATTGTTCATCCACAATTGTTGTTTCTTATTCCGTAATATCTGTGATAAGCCTGCGTGATAATAATCTGAACTGATATTGTTTTTTGTTAAAAATTCGGATATCTCTTTTGTTTTTCGTCTGCTTCTAACATATACTATACCCGAGCTTCGATTTTTATTGGCAATTTTTAATAAACGTTTAAGCTTATCTTCTTCTTTAATAACAAAATAAATAAGATTTTTCCGCTCAAAACTTATTCTGAAAACATTCTCCTGTTTAAAGTTTAATTTTTGTTGAATATCAGTAATTACATCACCTTTGGCAGTTGCTGTTAATGCTAATACCGGAACTCCAGGTAAATAATTACGTATGTCTGATATTTTTAAATAATCTGGCCTAAAATCATAACCCCACTGTGAAATACAATGTGCTTCGTCAATAGCTAAAAGATTTACTTTTATGTTTTCTATGTTTTGCTTAAATCTGCTTGTTGACAGGCGTTCGGGCGATATATATAAGAATTTAGCATTGCCAAACACACAATTATTATAAGCAATTTCAATTTCGTGGCCTGTCATGCCTGAGTAAATAGCAAAAGCTTTTATGCCCTTTTTGTTAAGTTTTTCAACTTGGTCTTTCATTAATGCTATCAATGGCGAAATGACAATACAAATTCCAGGGTTCATTATTCCGGGTATTTGATAGCATATTGATTTGCCGCCACCTGTTGGCATCAAAGCAAGCGTATCTTTACCAGCTAAGACAGAGTTTATTATGTCTTCCTGTAAAGGCCTGAAATTTGAATAGCCCCAGTATTTTGTTAATATGGTTTTTATTGGCAAAGCTTTTTTTTTATACGAAAATACAAAATTTTACAGGTATTTTAAAATTTTTGTTTCTTATTTTTTTTGGGCGGCTAAACCTGGCTATTCATTTGTAGCTACTTCAGCAGGCTACCGTTACTATCCCTGCTGCAGAGAACCCTGTATCTGAATTTTCTTGTGCTTGCATAAAAATTTGTCTTTTCCATATTAATGAAATATTAATGTCTTGTTTGATATTCTTTTTAGAGTTTAATTTTTTTATCTTTGAAAATCATTTTTAAATTTTTAAATGTTTTGAAATATAAAATTTTTTTGATATTATTTATTTTTATAAGTAATGTTTCTCTATCGCAGCTTAGAAATAAAAATAATAATATCAAAACCGAAAGTATTAATAAAAAAAGGTTTACAGGGATTATAATAACAGATTGTGTTTTGTATTCCTCCTCAATGACAGGATTATATTATCTGTGGTATAAAGACTATCCTCAAACTTCGTTTCATTTTATTAATGATAATAAAGAGTGGTTGCAAATGGATAAGATCGGTCATGCAACAACATCTTATTGTATTAGTAGATTTGCATACGAATCATTTAAATGGGCAGGTGTTGATAATAAAAAATCTGTTTTTTATGGTGGAGGATTAGGGTTTGCTTATTTAACAACTATTGAAATTTTAGATGGCTTTTCAAAAGAGTGGGGGAGTTCTTCAGGTGATTTATTGGCTAATACTTTTGGGTCTGCATTATTTATCAGTCAGCAGTTAGCATGGAATCAACAGAAGATTATTTTGAAATATTCTTTTCATAAGACAAAATATTCAAAATACAGAGAAGATGCTCTTGGCAGCAATATTATTGAAAATATGTTAAAAGATTATAATGGCCAGACTTATTGGCTGTCGTTTAATATAAATTCATTAATAGATAATAATATTAATATTCCCGATTGGTTGAATTTTTCATTAGGTTATGGTGCTGACGGTATGCTTGGTGGAAATGCCAATCCCTTGTTTAATGATGATGGAGTGCCTTTACCAAATTATAAAAGACAACGACAGTATTATTTATCTTTTGATATTGATATGACAAAAATAAAAACCAAGTCAAAATTTTTAAAAGAAGTTTTTAAGGTTTTTAATTTTATAAAAATACCTTTTCCTGCTTTAGAATATAATAAAACAGATAATTTTAAATTTCATTTATTGTATTTTTAAGAAACCTTAAAATATTATACATTAAATCTGAAATGTAAAATATCTCCGTCTTGCACAACATAATCTTTACCTTCAATAGCAATTTTTCCTGCTTCTCTGCAAGCATGTTCAGAACCAAGTTTAACATAAGTATCGTATTTAATAACTTCGGCACGAATAAAACCGCGTTCAAAATCGCTGTGAATAATACCTGCGGCTTGCGGGGCTTTAGTGCCTTTTGTAAATGTCCAGGCTCTGGTCTCATCAGCACCTGTGGTGAAATATGTCTCAAGATTAAGCAATTTGTATGCTGAATGAATTAGCTTTGTCAGACCTGATTCTTTAAGCCCTATATCTTCGAGAAACATTTGACGCTCCTCAAAAGTTTCCAACTCTGCAATATCTGATTCTGTTGCTGCTGCTATTATTAATAATTCAGCATCCTCATCTTTTATAGCTTCTTTTACTGCATCAACATATTTATTGCCATTTACAGCTGAATTTTCATCAACATTACAAACATATAAAACAGGTTTATTTGTTAACAGAAAGAAATCTTTTGCTATAATTTTTTCTTCATTAGTAAGTTCTAAAACTCTGGCAGATTTACTTTGTTCAAGGATTTCTTTATATTTTAATGAAAGAGCAAGCGCTTTTTTTGCATCTTTATCATTGGCATTTTTTGTTTGTTTCTGGTATTTTGCAATACGGTTTTCAATGGTCTCAAGGTCTTTTAACTGAAGCTCCATATCAATAATTTCTTTGTCTCTGACAGGGTCTATTTCAGTGCTGATGTGTGTAACATTATCATCGTCGAAACATCTTAAAACATGAATTATAGCGTCTGTCTCACGTATATGAGCAAGAAATTTGTTTCCTAATCCCTCGCCTTTACTGGCACCTTTTACTAATCCTGCGATATCAACAATTTCTATTGTTGCAGGTATCACTTTTGCAGGATGATCAATTTTTTCTAAGGCTATCAATCTGTCGTCAGGTACTGTTATCATTCCTATATTTGGTTCTATAGTACAAAACGGAAAATTTGCTGATTGTGCTTTCGCATTCGATAAACAGTTGAATAATGTTGATTTACCTACATTTGGTAATCCTACTATACCGCATTTTAATGACATATTATTGTTGTTTAAATTAATCCTGGCAAAGATAAAATTTTATAATGAACCTATATTTTTAATTTGTTTTTTTACTTTTTACTTCCGATAGCTATTAGAAAGCCTTTAGCCTTTAGCCTTTTTTCTTTAGTCTTTATTAAAACTATAAAAGAAGTCAATAATTTTGCGGGCATTTTTTTCAGGTATATCTTCATCTAATATTATCGGATGAATTTTATTTTTATCACGTTTTGATAAACCATAATTATATGCTTTGTCATAATAAACAAGACTAATATCAGCAACAGAATGAAAATCGTATTTATCAAGAGCTTCTATGGTTTTTTTTGTGTTTAAACCACCAAGGCGTTTTGAAATTTTCAGAATATTATTTTTTAGAATTTGAACATCAACATTAGCATATTCTCTGACTAATCTGTTAACTCTTATTTTTTTATCTAAATCAATTTTAATAACATCAGTATTTTTCATTTGGTTGAACAAAGGGGCGGGTATGGAAACGGAGCCGATAGAAATACTTTCATCTTCAATCCAGATGGGATTATTAAGATTAAATTTTTTCCAGAAGTAAAAGATATTATTTTCGAATTGTTCGTTTGTGGGTTGTATGCCGAGATTTCCAAAAGCAGAGCCTTTGTGGTTAGCGATTTTTTCAAGGTCTAAAACTTGTTCACCTGATTTTTTTATAAAATGGAGTATGTCAGTTTTACCACAGCCTGTCATTCCGCCTAAAATTATTATATTGGCTTTTTTTTCAAAATACTCTCTGATATAATTTCTGTATGCTTTGTAACCTCCGTTAAGTACAAAAACATTGAAACCTGCCATGTCGAAAAGCCAAGCCATATTTTTGCTGCGCATACCACCACGCCAGCAGTGAAGCAATATGTTTTTCTGTTTTACTGTCTCTTTTAATTTTTTAACAAAGGCTGTTAATTTAGGTCCAACAATATCTAACCCTAATAATATTGCATGCTCTTTACCTGAATTTTTATACCTTATTCCAACTTTTTTTCTTTCTTCATTATCAAACAAAGGAATATTATAAGCATTGAAAATATGCCCAACGCTGAATTCTCTAGGTGAGCGTACGTCAATAACAGGATATTCCATGGAATAATCTATAAATTCCTCAGCATCACAATATTGTATCATTATTTATTTAATTAAAAGATTATTTTTTGAACCAAAAGCTATAATATCTCTGCGACAGTAAAATTGCTTCCTCCAACAAAAATCAAGTCATCATCATCAGCATTATTTTTAGCAGCCTCAAAAGCTTGATTAACACTGTTAAAAGTTTCACCCTTTAGACCAATTGATTTAGCTTCTTCTGCAAGGATATCCTGATTTAAACCTCTTGGGATATCAGCTTTGCAAAAATAATATTTTGCCTCAACAGGCAATAGTTTTAAAATATGACTAATATTTTTATCATTAACCATACCAATAACAAAATGAAGTTTATTATAAGGTGTTTGTTTAATTTGTTCTGTAACAAATTGTATTCCTGCCTCATTATGACCTGTATCGCATATTATCATTGGTTTTTCTGATAATATTTGCCATCTGCCCATCAATCCTGTGCCGGTAATAACATTTTCAATGCCTTGTTTTATTGTGTCTTTTGATATTTTGATAAAAGTTTCATTAATCAATTCTGTAGCTTGAATAACTGTTAATAGATTTTTATTTTGATACAAGCCTAAAAGTGGACATTTTAAATTTTTAATATACAATTTGCCTTTTTTTAGAATTTCATAATTTGCTTTTAAAGATGATCCATTGTTGTTGTTGTTTTGAATTGAGAAGTTCCGGTCGGCAAAAAGTATTTTAGTTTTTTCCTTTTTGGCTTTATTAATAAAAACAGGTTTTGTTTCTTTCTGCGTTTCTCCGATAATTACAGGAATGTTTGACTTTATTATACCTGCTTTTTCTTCTGCAATTTCCTCAATAGTATTGCCAAGAAATCTTACGTGATCGAAACTAATATTTGTAATTACTGAAAAAATAGGGGAGATGATGTTTGTTGAGTCGAGTCTGCCACCCATACCTGTTTCAATAACTGCTATGTCGATATTATTTTCAGAAAAATATTCAGTAGCCATAGCAAAAGTCATTTCAAAGAAAGAGGGCTTAATTTTATCAAAGTCTTTTTTGTATTTATTAAGAAATTGACAAACATATTCTTGTGATATTTTTTCACCGTTAATTCTTATTCTTTCTCTGTAATCTTTTAAATGAGGCGAAGTATAAAGTCCTGTTTTTAAACCTTTGGCTTGCAGAATAGAAGCTATTGAATGCGATACAGAGCCTTTGCCATTAGTGCCTGCAATGTGAATTGTTTTATAATTTTTATGAGGGTGATTCAATAATTTGTCAATAGCAAGAGTTGTATTAAGATCGGCTTTATAAGCAGCAGAGCCTATGCGTTGATACATAGGAAGCTGATTAAACATAAATTCAAGACATTGATTGTAGTTCATCTTTTTGAAAATTAGGGGGCAAAATTATAAAAATTAGGTTGTTAAAAGAAACAATTGTTAAATTTCTGAATTTTAAAATTTTTAATAGGTTGGTAACCTGAAAAATTAATTTATTAAAATAAAATTGTACGTGATAGTTCCTTTTTGGATTTCAGGAGCTTTAGGATTAGGGCTGAATTTTGCTTTTAAAGCTGCCTTTTCGACAAGTTTCCACATTTTCAGATCAGAAATATTTGTACCTCTTGCTCCGGCTATTACCTTAGTAACTTCACCTTTTCTGTTTACCCATATATTTACAACTATTCTGCCTTGTTCCATAGAGTTGTAAGTAGGTTTGGGCAAAGTTACGGATTTACGACCGTTTAGGTTAAATGAAATGCCGTTTCCATTGCCTGAGCCACTGATACCATTGCCTGCACCACCTGTGCTGTCGTGGCTTTTAGCATTGGGCTTGCCGTATAATTTGCCCTGGTCGCCTGCTTTGTTTGTCTCTCCTTCTCCTTTTGTTTTTTTTATGCCGTGATATAAAGCTCTGGTATTTACTTTTGGTTTAGGAGGTGTTTTTTCAACTGTTTTTTTAGGAGTTTTTTTTACAGGTTTTTTAGTCTTTTTCTTTTTTACAGATTTTTTAATGACAGGTGCTTCTTCTGTATTCTGAGTAATAAACTCTTCTTTGTTTTTACTTACAACTGGTTTTGGCTTTGCTTTTGGGATGACTTTTTTAACAGATACTAATTTTTTTTGAACTATTCCCATACCCTGCTCACTGTTACCGACATTAACTTCAACACCTTCCTCTGAAGGCAATGGGAGAGGAGTGCTAAGACAAAAATGAAATAGCAGAAATAATACTATCAAATGAAATATTATTGTTCCTATGATACCAAATATTTTGTTTTTGTTAATCTCCATTTATCTGTGCTTGATAAAAAAAATCAATAATTATTTTACAGGCTTAGTAGCAAGTATTACTTTGTTTTTTGTGTTATATTTTTTATTGATATTATTTACAGCATCAATAACAGTAACAACATATTGAACAGGTACTGTTTTGTCAGATCTGAGAACAACAGAAGCATCTTTTTGACCTTTAAGTTTTTTTTCGAGACCCGGTTGTAAATTTTTAGCATTAACTTTTTTATCTTCAATAAAAAAATTAAAATCAGAATTTATATACACAGTTACCTGAGCAGGTTTAGCCATAGTTTTGCTACTGCTGTTCGGTAAGAGCAGTTTAATAGCATTTGGACTAATAAGCGTTGAAGTGAGCATAAAAAATATCAAAAGCAGAAATACCAAATCTGACATTGACGATGTATTAAAATCTATTTTTCTTTTATTTCTTGTTTGAATAGCCATAATTTTAATTTAAAATAATTAAGAAGCAGGTTCATGCAAAATATCCATAAATTCGGTAGAGCGGGCTTCTAATAAAAAAACTAATTTTTCGACTTTTGCCACTAAAATATTATAACAAACATAAGCAACAATACCAACAATTAGCCCTGCTATTGTTGTAACCATAGCCTGATAAATACCTGATGACAGAGTGTGTATGTCAATATTATTACCTGCCATAGACATATCATAGAAAGCCCTTACCATTCCTATAACAGTACCCAAAAAACCTATCATAGGAGCAACGCCTGCAATAGTTGCCAAGCCTGCAATATTTTTTTCCATCCTTGCTATTTCTAATTTGCCTTGGTTTTCAATAGCAGCATTAATATCGTTTAAGGGACGTCCAATTCGTTTCAGACCTTTTTCAATCATACGTGAAATAGGGCTCTGAAGATTTTTACACATAGAAAATGCCGAGTCTACTCGTCCGTTATGAATAAAATCATTTATGTTATTCATAAAATTAACATCCTCTTTTGATGCTTTTTTAATAGTAAGATATCTTTCTATAAAAATGTAAATTGCAATTACTGATAATATTGCAAGAACTAACATTATCCAGCCACCTTTTTGTGTTAATTCCCAAATAGGAAAACTAATTTCTGTTTGTCCGTTAGCGAGAGTGTCAATAGTCCCTGATAAATTATTTGCAATATTTTTTGTGGCTTGTGCCATTAATAATACAATACCTGTAACCATTATTATGTTTTTTTAGTTATTTATTCGAATGTAAAATTAAATATATTTTATATTTAATTGTAATTGGTTTTTTTTATTTATTAACTATCTATTGTTATTATTATTGTATAAGAGATAAGGGGTTTTATAATTTTTTTTAGGTGACTGCTATAATAATTCCTTTCTTTTGAGAAACAAGTGTGATGAACAAGATACAAAGCATAATATTAAAAATAAAAATTATATTATTTTGAAAATAAAATTATTATAAACTGCTATGTGTCAGTGTGTACTCGCGATTATTGTCATTAGATTGAAAAAAATGATAAAAAAAACTTTTAAATAGAAAAAATAAAACTATCTTTGCAGAATTAATAATTATAACAATACAATGAAAAAAGGAACAGTAAAATTTTTTAATGAATCTAAAGGATTTGGATTCATAATTGAAGAAGAATCAGGAAATGATTACTTCGTACACATTTCCGGTTTAATTGATGAAATTCATGAAGCAGATAATGTTGAATTCGAATTAACCGAAGGAAAAAAAGGATTAAATGCAGTAAATGTCAAAGTGATTTAATATTTATTCATAAACTTTTTATTATTTGAAAAGCCTGCTTGTAAAGCGGGCTTTTTTATTTTATAGCTTTTACATTGTATTCATTTGTTAGTATTGTTCCCGGAAGTTATTGTCATACCATTAATATAATACTCGTTTCAGAAAGTTTAGTTTTCCAATTTTTTTTATTCTTCATTCTATAATCATAAATTATCTAACAGGAATATAAGCTCCAATAGAATATAACAATATTACTGGAGGTTGTTCAAAATCATAAGGTAAAGCCGGTCCTCTATCAATAGGAGCACCTAATCCAATCTGAAAAGTAAACCATTTCTTACCTCTATATACAAGGCTAGAACCAATGACAGATTGCGTAAATGAATTCCAAAGTCCCTGATGAAAGTATTGTAAGGAAATAAAAGAACTCCTGATTGAAGGTTTAAAATGATAGTTTAATCCGGCTCCAAATCCAACAACACCCACTCCAACCTGAACGCCAAACTGTTTTGATAATAATGTTTCAAAGTCAACACCAAATATAGAACCGCCTCCTTGTAAGATTCCTAGTGTTATACAATTACTTTTATCTAATTTTTTGTTTGCCTTATGTTGAGAAAATATGTAAGACGAAAATCCGCACAAAATAATTACCAAAATTACTTTTCTCATTAAATTTAATTTATAGGGTTAATATTTATTTTTTTAATATTATGTTGGATTACAACATTAATAAGAGATGTATAACCATTACTTTATCTTAAAGTATAATTAGTGCTTGTCCAGAATGTCCGATTTCTTCGTTATGCCCCAGTACGCTGCGCTACGGGGTAAACTTGTTTTGAAAACATTTAGATAGCTATCGTTCCGATAATTATCGGAACGAACTCGAACATTCTGAACTAAACGCTTAATTTATAGACAGACACTAATTACAATTATGTTAATACTCAATTTATCAGTATCAAAAATAAATAAAAATTTTATAAAGTGAAAAAAATATTAGTAAGACATTGATTAATTTAAATCAATTTATCATACACTATATTTCAAAGTATATTCGTGTGTGGTGGTTTATTATTTGTATGAACAAAAATTAATAAAATTAAAGAAAGTTACACGAAATTATTTTAATTTAATCCAAGTAGTTTTACAATCAAGTTTAAAACCAAGTTTGGTTACAAGTTTAGTTGATGCAATATTTCCGGGTATAATATTGCCAAAAACAGTTTGCTTTTGTTTTCGTTTCATCTGAATTAAACTTAATAAAATATCAGTGCCATATCCTTTATTTCTATATTCTTCAATAACATTAAGAAATCCCAGTGAGCCATCATCATGAGTAAAACCCCAGGCAACAAGAATGTTATTTACAAATATACCCGCAGAAATATCTTTAATTAATCTGTCTTCAATATATTTAATTGTTAAAAATTTTTTATAATCTGAATTATTATAAAGATATCCGGCATATTTTTTATCAATTCTATGAGCATCAAATTTGGGTAAATCTGTAAAAACATTTTCATCAAGCACAAAACGATTAGTAATCATTTGCCAATCTAAAGTTCCATATTTTAAAATTATTGGTATCATCCAATCTTCAACAGAAAAATAATATTTTGTTTTCTTATGATATTTAGCAAGTATTAATGATAATTCAGTTTCGGATGAGCTGGAAATATGAGCCCATAAATAATCACTTTTACCTAAAATTAAAAAAGTCTTGCCCTCATTAAAATATTCTTTAACAGGATGATTAGAAAAAAATCCCAAAATAGCAATATTTTTAGTTGGATTTGAATTTAAAAACGAAAATAAGGTATTATGCATCATTAACTGATTATTGAAATTTCGTATAAAATTTTTAAAATAATAATTGCAAATATATACTCAAGATGGCTATAAAAAAAATATTTTTAAACTCTATTTTTCAAAACAAATAAACTAATACCTTAAATCCGCAAGCAGATTCCATTTAGTGTTTGTCCATAATGTCCGATTTCTTCGTTATGCTTATTTTGAAAACAGTCATTTACAAAAGTAAACTTCTTGATTTTCAAAACTTCGCAAGCCTCGAACTCGAACATTCTGAATCAAACACTGACTTTATAGACAGACACCATTTAGACACGAATTTCACTAATTATCACGAATTTTGTATCACTAAAATAAGTGAACGATTTTCTGTATAATTTACTCATTAAATTACACTAATAAAAAGCCTTGCGGATTTATGGTAATAAAATTTTATTTCAATTGGTATAATTATTGTTTTAATTTGCATTGTGAATTATTAAAAATACTTTATAAACTTTGCGGGAATATAAGAAGCTGAAAATTATATTATTACAAATAAAAAAAATGAGCATATGAAAAAATATTTTATCTGTTATATAATTATTGGCTTAATATTTTTAACATCTTGCTCAAGTGTTAAAAATATATCAATAGAAGTATTAGAACCTGCAAAATCCTCAATTCCATTAAAAATCAAGAAGATACAAATTGTTAACAGAAGCAATTTTTATAATAATAACAGCATCAATAAAAGCTCATCATACAATGATTCAATATATTATGATTCTTTATATTCGACAGAGTGTTTGTTTGGGCTAATTGATGAATTAAATTCAGGGGGACGATTTGATAGTATTAATACTGACAGTATAATAAATATAAGTGCAAATGATTCGGCACGTATTAATTTTCCTATTGAAGAAAATAAAATTGATAGTCTTTGCAAAGAAAATAATTCAGATGCATTAATAGAGCTTTTTAAATATAAATATTGCGATGAAGTGAATTTTAATTATTTATATGCTCTTGTTATAGTAAATTATAATGTTAAAACAATAAGTGGGTGGAGATTATATTTTCCCGATAATGAAGGTGAATATTATGAAGACATTATTTATGATACTATTTCATGGAGTAATTTTGGTTTTGATTATGATGAAGCTTTGCAAAAAATCCCATACATAGAAGATGCTTTTTTAGAGGCTGCATATAAAACAGGGGGTAAATATGCCGCCTATCTCACTCCTCACTGGGTTGATACTAAACGTATGTATTATAAATTTCCTGTATCAAAAATAGAAAAAATAAATTTATTAATAAATAATAATGATTGGAAATCACTTGTAGATATATGGGAAAAATATACTAACAATAAAAATTACAAAAAAGCAGCAAAAGCATCTTATAATATTGCCTTGGCTTATGAAATGCAAGGCGAACTTAAAAATGCACTTTTTTGGGCTGAGAAATCTTTTTCTTTATTCAATTCAGAACACACAAAAAAATACATTAAAATTCTCAAAAACAGAATTGAACAAATAGAGCTGATTGATGAACAAATGTCCCGATAGATATAGTGAGGATAAATGAATAAATGAATGATAAAAATTCTACAAACATAAACTGTAAATATTTTTTTAATCTATGAACCCTTTAGAATTACATTTGGGAGCAAAGCTATTCAACATTGTGAATCTGCTTGCCCTGTATGGAGAAATGACTGTAGCAGGGCTTGCATAGTAAAATTATTTTTTTGTTTCGCTGAGATAACTAAGTATATCAGGCTGGTAAATTTAATAAAAACTCCATAGTGTCAACACCGTCAGCATAATCGCTCAAAGCAGGTTTTTGGGTAAGACCAAAATCAATTTTATTTTCAATAGCATTATCTCTTGAAACAATACATTGTATTTTATCTTTCAAGAATTTTAAATATGTATTCAATTTATTAATGTCATTATAATATTCAAAATTAACAACAGATATTGGCGTTGAGAAAGAAATATCTTCTTTAAACAAAGCAAAACCATTATCATGATATTTAATATCATCTATGTTAAAAACAGCTTTGTTATATTTATAATTATTAAAATATTTTTGATGTTTTATTAAAGTATTATAAGATTCAAAAGCATAGAATAAATTTTCAAAAGAATAATTTTCAGGGACAAATAATTTTGAAACATTTCTGCAACCAAGGCCAAAATACATAAAGATATCATCAGCAAGATCTTTGAGGTTTTGCACAGACTCCTTCCCTGTCAAGACAGCCACACCCATACGGTTTTTCCTTACAATTTTTGGATAGCCTTTATAAAAATATTCAAAATATCTTGCTGTATTATTACTTCCGGTTGAAATCACAGCATCATAGTCAATTTTATTATTTTTCTGAAAATAAATACAATTTTTAAAATCAGGTTCAATATCAATAAGTACCTCTGCTATCAAAGGAAGTAATAAACTATCCTTAGATGAAAGCTTGCCAACAAAAATATTTCCGGAGAGCAAAACACATAAAAAATCATGAAACCCAACCACAGGAATATTTCCTGCCATTACAACAAGAATTTTTAATGGTTTCTTATCTTCTTTTATTAAATGTTTATAATCTGAAATCCAATCGTAAATATCATTTTTATCAAGCATATAAGATAATGAATTAATAGCATTATAAATATTTAATTTAGTAAACCATGGATTGATATTTTCAGATTCCCGGATAGCTTCAGAAATTTTTTTAGAATATTTAATTAATAATTGGTCTTCAGAATTTTGCGATGAAACATTTCTGAAAAATTCTCCTAAACGAACAAAAGCCTCTATTCTTTTTTCAATATTCATTATGCAAAAATATTAGTTTTTACGATAGTATAGACAACAAATATTTTTTTGTGATTTTTTTAAAAAAATACAAACGCAAATTAATAGCTATAATACATTGATATATAAATTAATAAAACTTTAAAAATATTTTGTTTTTTTTAGGTTAAGTTAAAAAATATTTTGCAAATTTGTAGAAAAATAATGAACATAAAATTAATTATAAACTCGTAAAATTATGAAGAAACATATTTTTAATGCCGGACCATGTAAATTACCACGAATTGTTTTAGAAAACACTTCAAAAGCTATTTTGGATTTAGAAAAATGTGGATTATCAATAATGGAAGTCTCACACAGAAGTAAAGAATTTCAGGCAGTTATTGATGAAGCAATGGATTTATTCAAAGAATTATTGAATATTCCTGATAATTATTCCGTATTATTTTTAGGTGGTGGAGCAAGTACACAATTTTGTATGATACCTTATAATTTATTGAACAAAAAAGCTGCTTATATAAATACAGGTGCTTGGTCAACAAAAGCTATAAAAGAAGCAAAATTATTTGGCGAAGTTGATGTTATTGCAAGCTCTGAAGATAAAGGATTCACTTATGTTCCTAAAGAGTATAATATTCCTGCTGATGCTGATTATCTACATATCACCAGCAACAATACTATTAAAGGAACCGAATTAAAATATGATATTGATTGCAATATTCCTTTAATTGCAGATATGTCGTCAGATATTATGAGCCGTCCTGTTGACGTATCAAAATATGACATTATTTATGGTGGCTGTCAGAAAAATATAGGACCTGCAGGTGTTACTTTTGTAGTTATTAAAGACGGCATCTTAGGCAAAGTTGACAGAGCTATTCCAACTATGTTAAATTATGAAACTCATATTAAAAAAGGTTCTATGTTTAACACACCTCCTTGTTCAGCAATTTTCACTGTTAAAGAAACATTAAAATGGATAAAAAGCTTAGGTGGCGTAAAAGAAATGGAGAAAAGAGCAATAGAAAAATCAGATATGATTTATAATGCTATTGACAACAGCAAAATGTTTGTTGGAACAGTTGCTAAAGAAGACCGGTCAAGAATGAATATTTGCTTTGTATTAAAAGATGAATACAAAGAAAAAGAAGCTGATTTTCTTAAATTCACTGCTGAAAGAAATATTGTAGGTATCAAAGGGCATCGTTCTGTTGGTGGTTTCAGAGCTTCTAATTACAATGCTTGTGAAATGGAAGACGTTGAAGCATTAGTAAAAGCAATGAAAGATTTTGAAGTAAAATATGCTTAATAAAATACATTTTATTAACAATTAAAAAAATATTATAATGAAAAAAATATTAGTTGCAACCGTAAAACCATTTGCTCCTGCAGCAGTGGATAATATCAAAGAAATAGTAGATAAAGCCGGATATGAATTTATTCTTCTTGAAAAATATTCTGATCAATCAGAATTAATTAATGCTGTTAAAGATGTTGATGCTATGATTATCAGAAGTGATAAAGCAACAAAAGAAGTAATAGAAGCAGCTAAAAATTTAAAAGTTATTGTCAGAGCAGGTGCAGGATACGATAATATTGACCTTGAAGCAGCTACTGAAAATGGTGTTGTTGCTATGAACACACCTGGACAAAATTCTAATGCTGTGGCTGAATTAGCTCTTGGCATGATGGTTTATCTCGCCAGAAACGGATATAATGGTAAACCCGGTGTTGAACTTAAAGGAAAAACATTAGGAATTCATGCTTATGGTAATGTCGGCAAAAATGTAGCACGCATTGCTAAAGGTTTCGGTATGAAAGTTTTTGCTTTCGACCCCTTTGTTTCAAAAGAAACTATTGAAAAAGATGGCGTTACTGCTGTTGATACTGTTGAAGAATTATACAGCACATGTAATTATATCTCATTACATATTCCTGCTAACGATAAAACTAAAAAATCTATTAACTTCGAATTATTGTCAAAAATGCCAAAAGACGCTGTTTTGGTTAATACTGCAAGAAAAGAAGTTATTGATGAGGAAGGTTTAATTAAAATTTTTACTGAAAAGCCGGGATTCAAATATATTGCTGATATAGCACCGGATTGCAAAGAAGAAATCGCTGAAAAATTTGAAGGTAGATATTTCTTTACTCCTAAAAAAATGGGAGCTCAAACTGCTGAAGCTAATATTAACGCAGGTGCAGCTGCTGCTAATCAAATTATTAATTATTTCGAAAAAGGAGATACTAAATTTCAAGTAAATAAATAATTTTTATTAATATTTATATTATTTTAAATAAAAAAATTATTTTTGGCTGTCTAAAAATTCTTATTAGCAATCTTGAAAAATATTAATTCAAGAGCTATAATAATTTTAGACAGCTTTTTATATATTAATTGAATAAAAATAAACAATAATTATGGCAATTATAAAACCATTCAAAGGCATAAGACCTGTAAAGGATAAGGCTGCTTTAGTTGCTTCACATCCTTATGATGTTTTAAATAAAGAAGAGGCAAGAAAACTTGTTGAAAATAATGAGTATTCTTATTTACATGTTGTCAAACCTGAAATTGACCTTAGTGACGACATTTATGAATATTCTCAGGAAGTTTATAAAAAAGGTGCGGAAAATTTTAAAAAATTTTTAGATAATAAAATTCTTATTCAAGATGACGAAGAATATCTTTATATCTACGCACAAACTATGAACGGAAAAACACAGTATGGAATTGTTGGCTGTGCAGCTGTTGAGGATTATATGAATAATGTTATTAAAAAACATGAATTAACAAGAAAAGATAAAGAAGAAGACAGAATGAATCACATTCGCGTAAGCGGAATAAACTATGAGCCTGTTTTCTTTACTTATCCTGCTGTTAAAGAAATTGACGGGATTGTAGCTGAAGTAGTAAAAAATCCTCCTGAATATGATTTTGTTACTGATGACGGTTTCGGTCACCATTTTTGGATAATAAAAGATAAAGATAAAATCAACAGAATCGTTGAGCTTTATTCAAAAGTTCCTTGTGCTTATGTTGCAGATGGCCACCACCGTACTGCTGCTGCGGCTCTTGTTGGAAACGAACGCAAAAAAAATAATCCTAATCATAATGGTACCGAAGAATATAACTATTTCTTAGCTGTACATTTTCCTGCTGAACAATTAACAATTATTGATTATAATCGTGTTGTTAAAGATTTAAATGGATTATCTGAAGAAGAATTTATAAAGAAATTATCAGAAGTATTTGATATTGAGGATAAAGGTACTGAAATATACAAACCTAATGCTATGCATAATTTCAGTATGTATCTTAATAATAAATGGTATTCTTTAACAGCAAAAGAGGGAACTTATGATGATAACGATCCTATTGGAGCTTTAGATGTAACAATTCTTTCAAACCATGTTCTTGATAAATTACTCGGCATAAAAGATTTAAGAACTGATAAAAGAATTGATTTTGTCGGCGGAATTCGTGGCCTCGGTGAATTAAAAAGACGTGTTGATTCAGGTGAAATGAAAGTTGCTTTTGCACTTCATCCTGTTAGTATGGAGCAGCTTATGAATATTGCTGACACTGGTAATATTATGCCGCCTAAAACTACATGGTTTGAACCAAAATTAAGAAGTGGATTAATTATTCATAGTTTAGATTAAATTTATTAAGATTAAAAAGCTGCTTTTTTTTAGCAGCTTTTTAATCTTTTTACAATTTGTCAATAAGTTTAAAAAATTATAAACAAATTGTTATTTAATATTTTTATTATTGCAATCTAAATAGAATATTTATATTAAATTTATAACATTAATATAAAAAAATGAATACAATTAATATTATTGAAAAAATATTAACACTTATCGGCTCATTAGGATTATTCCTTTTCGGGATGAAAATAATGAGCGAATCATTACAAAAAGTAGCAGGGAATAAAATACGAAGTATTTTATCAGCTATGACCTCCAATCGTTTTAAAGGTGTATTAACAGGGTTTCTTATAACAGCAATAATTCAATCTTCATCTGCAACAACTGTTATGATAGTAAGTTTTGTAAATGCAGGTTTATTAACATTAATAGAGGCCGTGGGTGTTATTATGGGGGCTAATATTGGTACAACAGTAACTGCATGGATAATATCAATATTAGGTTTCAAAATTAGTATGTCCGCAATTTCTCTACCTGTAATTGCTATTAGTTTTCCTCTTTTCTTTTCAAAAAACGATCGTAGAAAAACATGGGGCGAATTTCTTATAGGTTTTGCTATCCTTTTTATTGGATTGGAATTCTTAAAAAGCTCAGTACCTAATGTTCATTCTAACCCTGAATTTTTTTATTTTCTGAAAAAATATACTGATCTTGGATATCTATCAATAATATTATTTGTATTTATTGGCACATTGTTAACAATAGTTATACAATCATCAAGTGCTACAATGGCCTTGACATTAGTTTTGTGTTTTAATGGGCTTATACCTTTTTCAGCAGCTGCTGCAATGGTGCTGGGTGAAAACATTGGTACTACTATAACTGCAAATCTGGCTGCACTGGTCGGTAATGTCTCTGCTAAAAGAGCTGCCATCGCTCACTTTGTTTTCAACATGATAGGAGTTTTTTGGATACTCATTTTGTTCCAACCCTTCCTAAAAACTATTACATGGTTTATGATTGGCACAACAGATTATTCTACATTAGAAAATTCATCCATTCCTGTTGCTTTGTCAATATTTCATACTTCTTTTAATCTTATTAACACTGCATTACTTATAGGATTTGTTCCTCTTATTGTTAAAATATCTAAAAAAATTATCCCTAACAAAGATGATGAGGAAGAATTCAGATTAAAATATATTAATGTAGGATTATTATCTACATCTGAGTTATCTACTTTACAGGCAAAAAAGGAAATTTCTTTCTTTGGTGATATACTTATGAAAATGTATAATAAAACATACGACCTCTTTCACTCTGATAATGATAAATCTTATTCTAAATTATTGAAAAAAATAAAAAACTATGAAGATATCTGTGACAGACTTGAAGAAGAAATTGCTAAATATTTAACTCAAATTTCTGAAGGTAATATGAGTGAAGAATGTTCGAGAAGGGTTAGAGCTATGCTTAAAATTATTGACGATATGGAAAGTATTGGTGATGAATTATATCATATTTCTATTACAATTAATTCGATCCACTCTCAAAAACTAAAATTCCCTAAATATTTAAATGATAATGTAGATAAAATGTTTTCATTGATTAAAAGCTCATTAATTAATATGAATAATTCTTTATCAGATGAATATGGGAATATAGACATTAGTAAAGCTTATGAAATTGAAAATAAAATTAATGCATTGAGGGATGAATTTAAACATGCTCATATAGAAGACATTAAATTAAAAAAATATAATTATAAAATTGGAATATTATATTCTGACTTGGTAAACTTAAATGAAAAAGTTGGTGATTTTGTAATAAATGTTTCAGAATCAATTGATGAATTTAAAAAAGGGTAAAATAATTTTTTTAATTAATTTCATTTATAAAAAAAATAAACATTTAAAATTTTATTTTCCTTATATAAACATTTATTGTATTTTTAATTTTTTTTAACAATCTCTAATAAATTATTTTTTTACATTTATTTTTATTAAAAAATAGATTAAATGACATTTATAACTATAAAAAATATAAACGGATGAAATTATCAATAATAGACTCTGGAAGATGTGTGGGATGCCAGAGTTGTATGTTTGCCTGTTCGAGAAGGAACGGAAATGCAGGTCTCACTAATACAGCCATAATGGTTAAATCGAAAGGTGGAGTTGAAACCGGATTTAATGTTATAGTATGTAGTTCGTGTGTTGACCCTCCTTGTGCAAAAGCATGCCCAACACAAGCTTTAACCCCTAAAGAAGGTGGCGGCGTAAAATTCAATCCTAATAAATGTATTGGGTGTAAAAAATGTGTTGATGCTTGTATTATAGGTGCTGTAAATTGGAATGACGAACAAATGAAACCTGTAATATGTATACAATGTGGATACTGCGTTGACTATTGTCCTCATGGTGTTTTGGAATTAATAAAATAAAATTTCAAAAAAAAATCATACTTAATAGATATTAAAAAAAATAAAATTATGAAACCATACACTATTCCAACAAAAATATTATATATAGACATTACAAAAAAAAGATTTTGGGTTGAAGATAAAGAAGAATTATTTAGAAAATATATAGGAGGCACAGGTGTAGCCTCACAATTATTATTAGATGAATGTCCTGAAGGTGTTGACCCTCTTTCTCCTGAGAATCCAATAATCCTCGCAATAGGACCATTAACAGGCGTTTTTCCATTAGCATCAAAAACTGTTGCAATGTACAAATCACCTCACACAGGAAATTTAGGAGAGAGTCATGTAGGCGGCAGAAGCGCTATTTCTATTAGAATGGCAGGATATGGTGCTATTGTTATCAAAGGCTCAAGCGATTTACCTATTTATTTGTCAATACACGATAACAAAGTCCATTTTAAAGATGCTACTACTTTATGGGGTATGACAAGCTCTTTTACAGCAGGAAGAATAATACGTGAAAGAGAAGAAGGAGCAGGATTAAGGACAATAATGCGAATAGGTCAGGCAGGTGAAAACCTTGTTTCTTATGCTTCTGTAACTACTGAAACATACAGGCATTTTGGCAGACTTGGTTTAGGTGCTGTTTTTGGCTCTAAAATGCTTAAAGGTATTTCTATTTCTGGAAAAAGTTCTTTAAAAATTGAAAATAAAAAAGATTATCGCAACCTGTATAAAAAAATTTACGATGATGCTGTGTCTTCTCCTCTTATGAAAAAATACCACGATTTAGGAACAGCAGGAAATATTTTAACATTAAATGATATTGATGCTTTACCTACAAAAAATCTCAGAGAAAATCGTTTGATAGGAGTAAACAATATTTCAGGTGAAAATATGGCAACTAATTATTTGGGGAAAAGAGCTGCTTGTGCACATTGTCCCGTAGGTTGTATCCACCTTGGCACTCTTAGGGAAGAATCGGAAAAGGAAACTCATTTTTATAAAACCACTATGGTGGGATATGATTATGAACTCATATATGCATTAGGCTCTATGCTTGGCATTAATGATCCTAAAAAATTACTTAAACTTATTGACAAAGTTGAAATATATGGCATTGATGCTATGAGTGTTGGTGTTACTATGGCTTGGGCTACAGAGATGTATAAAAATAAAAAAATCACTGATAAGGAGACCAATAATCTTAAACTTGATTGGGGTAATGAAGAGGTATACAGTAAAATGGTTAAAAACATTGTTTTACAAAAAAATGATTTTTATAAGGCAATGGCTCAAGGTGTTATTTATGCTGCTGATAAATATGGCGGAAAAGAATTTGCTTTGGCTTTTGGTAAAAACGAAATGCCGGGTTATCATACCGGCCCTGCTGCTTATCTTGGCTTTTTGATAGGTGCACGTCATAGCCACCTCGATAATGCAGGTTATTCTGTTGACCAGAAAGAGTTAATCAATAATTATATTGCTCCTGATATACTTGTTGATAAACTTATTAATGAAGAATCATTACGTCAGATACTTTCTTCTTTGGTACTTTGTTTCTTTTCACGAGGAATTTTTAAACCTGAAGTAATTATTGACACCCTTAAAATTGTAGGCATTGACCTTAGCCTTGATGAAATGATGAAATTAGGACGTCAGATATATATTGATAAATATAAGTTCAAATTCAGAGAAGGTTTCTCTTTTGACAATATGCATGTACCTCATCGAATTTTTGAGATTAAAGAGCCAACAGGATTTTTAACTGAAAAATATATTAAAGAAGGATTAGAACACGCAAAGAAAATTATAACAACTGAAAGTAATATTTAAAAATAATATCTGAAAATAATATTGATTACGAGTTTATATGAAAAAAATTATATAAGCTCGTAATCTTTTTTTTGATAATCTTCTTCAATACTCATCAAAAAATTTCTCATAGCATTCAATTCTTTTATTGATGAATTATTAAAAGAAAAGTTCTGCATCTTATCATCAAAATAAGCCTTAAATTTTTTATTATAAAATTTCAATAAAAATTCAATTAAAATACTTTCGTCAGATTTTTTAATGTTTTTTTGTGATGATTTCAAAAATTGCAATATTCTTAATCCATCAAATTTATTATGACAGGCTTTAACAAAACTTTTAGTATTTTTAGTATTATCTCGTAAAGGTTTAAAAAGATTTTTAGAATTATTAAAAAAATCAATAAAAGGGATACTAATATCAGATTTATATAGCTCGGGTATTATTTTGTAAAACTTTTCAATTTCATCGAATAATGAATAATGATAAATAGGATATGAATCCCAATCATTATTTTTTCCTTTTATCATAGCAGGACCTGTGCCGAAAAAAACTCTGTCGGAAAAGCGTGCTTCAGGATAAACTTTTAAATTATTCCATAAAATTAATTTTCCATATTTTCTGAGTTTTTGAAGAAAATAAAAATCCTCACCACTTTTATGTGGTGTCATTCCTCCTATACTTTTATATGCCCAAACAGGTACAGCAATAGCTGAGCCTAATGCAGTAAAACAATATGGACTTTTTATTCTGAACATATTAATAGAATAATATCTCATATAAATTTCGTAATGCAAAATAGCTCTGTTTGCTTCTTCATCATCAGTTAACTTATGATAATATGGCACTGATAAAGCTGTAGCGTTTTTATGAATATTAAAATTATCAACAACAGATTTAAAATAATCAGCTTCAAAAGTAGTATCAGCATCAACAGAGAGAATAATATCATCATCTTTTGCAAAAGGAATAATGGCATCCATAATAGTTTTTCGTGCGAAACCAACGCCATAATGTTTATCATCCCATGCTTTGCCCCTACAGGACTTATCAATAATATTAATTTTTATATCTTTAATATTTTTTAGATATTCAATAGTCTTTTGATTGTTCTCACAAATATATTTCTTGTCATTATTCCACCATTCTTCCGGCTGATTAACACAAACAAAAACTTCGAAATTTTTATAAGTTTGATTTCTGATACAATTTATCAACTTAGGCAATGAATCAATTTCATTTAAAACAGGTAAGGCGAGAAATATTTTTTTAAAGCTCATTAGAGGTAAAAATTAATTTTCAGGATAATATTCAACTTTATTGCCAAGAGGTAAAAATTCTTTAGTGCCATAGTCTTTCTCAATAATATTAAGAACTTCATCATCATATTTATTAAAAACAGAGCCAAAAATTACTTTAAGATTTTTAAATTTAAATAAATATTGATGCATAATGCAGGAAGGTCCCAGAAGAAAAACATCACATTTTTCATTGGTATTATTTATAATTTGCTGAAAACTACCGTTAAAAACAGTAGTGCCTGATAATATAACACAGTCGGCTTTTGAAAGATAATCTTTTTGAAATTTCATAGGAACAGTTTTATCACTATCTATCATTTTATCAAAAATATGTATATTGACATCATCTCTTTCAAACTTTTTTACCAAAGGTCTGAACAGGCCTATCATAACAATATCTTTATAAATACTAAAATCCACAGTTTTATAAATGTCCTGTTTTTTGTTATAAATATTATCATTATTAAATAAAGCACAGAAATAAGCATTTGCAATTATTCTGTGGTCTAAATTATTAATATCAATATTTAAAAGCTCGTTTTTACTAACATTTACATTACGAAGCAGATTTGAGCAAACACCGATATTTCCATTATTCAGCATTAAAGCCGAATATTTCTTTCCGTAAACGATTCGTTTAATGCTATCTACATCAATGCCGTATTTTTCGATGAAGTATTTTAAAGGTTCTGTATTCATTTTTCAATATTTTTTTCAAAACTAATAAAATTAACATCTTAAAAAAACAAAAGGCCATTCAAATTTGAATAGCCTTTTATTAAAAAATTTAAAATATTTTATTTACTTGGTATTTGATAGATGTTATTAGCATTTCTGTAGCCTGATTTGTCCTTATACCAGTCAGAATATGAGGAGCCATTACTTTCAGCCCATTCTACAAAATGATTATATGTATTTATAATATCAACTTTTTCTTTTGGATAATCAAAGCTCTCATAAATATTTATTGCCCAGGGTAAGTTATTCTCTGTTTTGTAATACTTTCCTGTTGCCACATTTGAATCATCCTCCTCTGTCCCGAAATATGATTCATCAATAAGGTCTGTTGGAGGATAGTCAGGTAAATGTACTTCCATTCCCCTATTCATATCAATAATAATAAAAGGATTGAAATTTGGAATATCAATTTGTGCTAAAGTATATGTGTTTTGTGTAAAGTTCATTGTAATAACCAATGTGTCAGGCTCAACATAAGGTGCAGAAGGTGTGGTGTTAACGCCTGTTCCTTGTCCGGGAGACGGCATAATATCAAATGCGTTGTCAAAGACAATTATTGTTGGTTTGGATTGACCTGCTTCAGTACCATTTGCATTAAGATTAATATATGATTCCTGAATATCATAACCTGTAACTGTAATATCAGAATTAGCGACATTATCATTAGGTAATTGGAAACCAAAACCATTTTGTAAGCTTGCACCAAATGCTTTAATTATAAATGTACCAATAATTTTAACAACTTTATTTGATTCATTTGTAATCATTTCAAATCTGTAATCGCAAACAAGATCATTAAAGTCGTAATCACCTTTTCCCGGCCATAAATCTTCATAAGCAAGAGTTCCATATCCTGTAGCAGGATAATGATTATGAATATAAGCAATATTAATAGTAACAGTAGCCTCATCGCATAACGAAGGAGTACCATCATCACAAATTTTATAAACATAAGAATCAGTTCCCGTATATCCTGTATTTGGAGTATAAGTAAAAGTACCATCAGCATTTTGAACAACAGAACCATGAGTAGGATCATTTATTAAAGTTGTGTTAACTGTAATATTATCGTTGTCAGGGTCAGAATCATTGGTTATAACATTACCTGAAACTGCTGTATTCATATCTGTTGAATATGTGTCGTCAACAGCTACAGGTGGATTGTTTCCTGGAGCATTAATAGTAATAGTAACAGTAGCCTCATCGCATAACGAAGGAGTACCATCATCACAAATTTTATAAACATAAAAATCTGTTCCTGTATATCCGGTTGTTGGAGTATAAGTAAAAGTACCATCAGCATTTTGAACAACAGAACCATGAGCAGGATTAGTTGTTACATTTGTAACTGTAATGTTATCTTGATCAGGGTCACTGTCGTTTGTAATAACATTACCTGATTTTGGAGTATTTAAAGGTGTAGTGTAATTATCATCTATTGCAACAGGGGGATTGTTAGCAGGTGCTTGTATCGTAATAGTAACAGTAGCCTCATCGCATAATGAAGGAGTACCATCATCACAAATTTTATAAACATAAAAATCTGTTCCTGTATATCCGGTTGTTGGAGTATAAGTAAAAGTACCATCAGCATTTTGAACAACAGAACCATGAGTAGGATTAGTTGTTACATTTGTAACTGTAATGTTATCTTGATCAGGGTCACTGTCGTTTGTAATAACATTACCTGATTTTGGAGTATTAAAAGGTGTAGTATAGTTATCATCAACTGCAACAGGTGGATTGTTAACAGGAGCCATGCAGTCTAAAACCTGTTGAAATTCAGAAGCAGTAAAAGCTGAAATTTGATTTCCATTAACTTTTGCATCAGTTCTTTCGTCTTGTAAGGATGAGATAGTATAAGTAACTTTAAAAACACCAGCAGTTTCATTACCAATACCACTAATACCTTTAATTTGGAAACCTTTTAAAGAAGTATTACTTAATGTCCATCCATAATCAATACCCGTATTAGTCATAGAACCTGAAATAACTTGAACACTAACATTTGAATAGGTTCCTTGAGCTGCTTCAACAGAATAATAAGATAATTCTTTATTATTAGGATCAGGAGCACCATTATACTCAACAGTTAATTCAATTGTATAATCACTACCATTATTTTCAACTGATGATATTGTAGTAAAATATCCACGACCATTTGGTTTTATTATAGGGCAATTATTTGGATTATCCCAAAATCCAATATTTTTATTATTATAATTACTATTACCATTTGCATTGATTGTAATAGGATAAGTAGTAGTAGCTACAAATTCATCCGGAAGGCTAGGATCAGAACATTTAATAGTATAATTTCCGGCGCATGGATAATTTATTTGGTAATTACCGTTTACCCCTGTATAATCAGAGCCAACAATATTATTATCTTTATACAGTTCAACTTTAATTCCTTCAATTCCATTTTCAGATGAATTTGTATAAACACCATCGCCATTAATATCAAACCAAACAGTACCTTTAATATGTTTATTGCAAATTTTTTTTGAAAAAGCCTGATTAAAGGGTAATAAAATCATTATAACTGAAAGAAAAGATATTGTTATAGATTTCTTCAACTTTTGTTTTATCGTTTTCATAATTATATATCTTAAAGATTTTTTACTAAAATAAGCAAAAATCGTTATTAATCAAAAGAATATGTAATTGCACCATCAGTAATTGGCACTTTTACAGTGTTTCCATCAAATATTAGATTTACTTCTGTAACATAAGTTGGAATAGTAATTTTTGAAATATACGTATTACCGGAATTTAAAAATGCTTTTTGATATACATCTTCTTCAAGTGATTCAATATAAACGATATTATTTGAACTACTGTTAAGACTAATATCAACATCTTTTGATGTTTTCCAGTTAAAACCGGGATCTATTACTAAATCTTTCATTGAAGTAGGTTCAGGATTTACAGGAATAGTGTCAAAATTTTTATTGCAAGAAAATAATGCAAAAACACTAAGTACAACTAAAATTTTTATTAAATTTTTCATAAGGCTAGGTATTAATGGTTTAATAAGAACATACAAAATATATACCAAAATTATAAATAACTGATACTGATAATTTTATATGTTTTTCTGTTTTATAAAAACGCTAAAAAGGGATGTTTTGTCCCATTTTGAAAAAAAGAGTTATTTTTATTATTGAAAAATGTAAGAATAAAATAGAAAAATCAGAAAATAATTATTTTACCATCAAATAAGGAGATACTTTGATAAAAAAATCAACATTGTATTTTTTAAATTCATTTAATGATTTAAAATTGTCATTTTTATTTTTTTAAATATTTCAGGTATCAACAATAATAATATTTTTATAAAACTAGTGTTAACATCTTAAAAAACAAAAGGCCATTCAAATTTGAACAGCCTTTTGTTAAAAAAAATAAAATATTTTATTTACTTGGTATTTGATAAATATTATTAGCATTTCTGTAACCGGAATTGTCCTTATACCAGTCAGGATATGAGGCTCCACTACTTTCAGCCCATTCCACAAAATGATTATATGTATTTATAATATCAACTTTTTCTTTTGGATAATCAAAGCTCTCATAAATATTTATAGCCCAGGGTAAGTTATTATCTGTTTTGTAATACTTTCCTGTTGCCGCATTAGAATCATCATGAAAAGTTCCAAAATAGGACATATCAACAAGGTCTGTTGGAGGATAATCCGGGAGGTGAATTTCTTTTCCTCTTACCTTATTAACAATTATAAAAGGATTAAAATTAGGAATATCAATTTCAGCTAAAGTATATTTATCAGGTGTAATATTCATTGTGATAACAATTGTATCAGGTTGAACATAAGGTGCAGAAGGGGTAGTATTTACGCCAATTCCGGAACCAGGATGTTCTAAGATATTAAAACAATTGTCATAAATAATAATAGTTGGATTTGTTTGACCTGCTTCAGTACCATTTGCATTAAGATTTATGTATGATTCCTGAATATCATAACCAGTAACTGTAATATCAGAATTAGCGACATTATCATTAGGTAATTGGAAACCAAAACCATTTTTAAAAGTAGCCCCAATAGCTCTTACAATAAAACTACCCTGAATATCAACAACTTTATTTGAAGAATTGGTAACCATTTTAAATCTGTAGTCACAAACAAGGTCATTAAAATCATAGTCACCTGTTCCAGGCCATAAATCTTCGTAAGCTAAAGTTCCATATCCTGCAGCAGGATAATAATTATCAAAAGCTCTGTTGCCGTCATCGGGATAATCATCTTCACCATTAGGAACGCCATCACCATCGTCATCACCGCCGGGAGTAAAAATAGTAATATTAACAGTAGCCTGATCAGTTAATGAAGGTGTTCCGTCATCGGAAATTTCATAAACAAAACTATCAGTACCTGTATAATCAGTTTCCGGTGTGTAAGTGAATGTTCCGTTTGCATTT
>JAGGUV010000099.1 GCA_021158345.1 Bacteroidales bacterium | reverse complement strand
TTTTAACACTTTCTTACCCAAGGCGTTGCCGTTGGGCTGAAATAATTTGCCCTTTCAGGGCGTAAAATAATTAAAATTAAAATATTTTAATTTATAAAATTTATCATTCATGTATTTGTGGCTATGGAATTTAATTTTCCATAAAATAAATTGCTTCGTGCTGCGGGTTTTAATTAAATAAATACATCAAATCATTTCTATCTTCTTAAATCATAAATCATCAATCTTTAATCTTAAATCATTATTTTTGATCTCAGAATAAGGATTAACGATTAGCGATTTTTTGATTTTTTTACCAAACCTGTAGCACGGACTTGGAGCCGTACTACAGTATTGCTTGCAGTAGTACGAGAACAAAAAAACCCGTAGTAAGAATTGCCTCGTGCTACGGGTTTTAATTCTATTCAGGTTTAAATTTATTTTGTTACAGATAATTTTTTTGTCATACTAATATTTCCATAATTAATATTAACAAAATATATCCCTGATTTTAAATCCCTGGCTGAAAATTTAACAATGTGTTTTCCTGCACTTTCATTTTTTTGTTCTTTTGCAAAAACAACTTCTCCGAGGATATTAAATACTTTAATATTTACATTTTCATTCTCTGATAAAGTATATTCAATATTTGTTATGTCATTAAAAGGATTAGGGAAAATTCTGAAAGTATTTTCTTTTATTTCATTATTACTAATTCCAACTGTTCCTGCAGTAAATTGGTTTTCTTCCTGATATTCGAACTTACCTCCTTGTGCAATCAAATAGCTGTTTTCGTCAAATAATCTGTAAATACCATATCCATCATCTTTGTTAATGCCATTGCCTTCCGAATCATAAATTGTAAATTTATAACAGTCGATATTTACAAAATTAAAAGTGTCAAGAATTGTAGTAGATGTTGCATAAGGTCCACCTGAGAAAATAATATCGTCATTTGAATTTTTAATTGTCCATGTTGTTTCTTCAGGTGCATGATCGAGTTTTAAAAGCAAATATAATGTACCACCAACATTTAATTGCGATTCATTTATTGTAATGTCGGCAGTATTATTTGCAGGATATTGATCTGTCTGTCCATTAGGATTTAAAGTGAAGACTTCTAAATTATTTACTTCCTGAACATTAAATTCGGATGTTGGCAAATCAATTATTGTGTCCTGTAGATAATCAAGATTTCCTGTCCATGAATAATTTACAACTTCTCCTGAATTCATTGTATATCCAACATCTAAAGTTGTTAATGTTTCATTACCTGTATTTTTTATAACAACAGATGGTGTAACTGTACCATCACAGAAATTTTGAGGTACGTTTGTTATTTTTACTACATAAGCGTCATAATCGTTAGTAGTAGGCACGTCAATTAATTTAATTTTGTCAGCCTGCATAACTTCTTTAGTATTTTTATCTTGTATAAAAGCAACTACTTCACAATTTTCAGTCACCCATTCAGGATTAGCATCAAATTCAATATTTACCTGCTGAGTGTTTGAACCTGAAAAATCAAGGTTAGTACCATATTGATTAGGGAGCATTGCTCTCTCAACAAAATGCAATTCTGTTTGTCCTTGCCATACTTCTGGAATATCAGATTCTGTTATAGCAAAATGAAGTACTAAATTACTGCTTGAGTTTGTACCCACTTTTTCAATATCTATATTAAAATTAAAATGAGTAAAACCCATATGTGAGCCTGTAATATTTAAATTAAAATCAGAAGGTATTGCTTTCCTTTGATTATATTTTGGCAGATAATAGGAATACATACTACTTGAATGGCTGCCTCCTCCTGAATTTACTATGCCATCAAAATACGCATCCGGAATTCCCGTTATATTATAATAATTTGCACGTGATACAGCTTCAGGATTTGAATAATCATCACTTAAATGGTATTCAATAACAGCAACATCACAACCGTTATTAATCAAATCTTCAGCACCCATTGCTGCTCCGGGACAATAAGTACACCAAGTTCCGGTACCTATTTCCAATACAACCATTTTTCTTTCAACTTGTTGTGCTTTTACAGTATAACTGAAAATGATTGTTAAAACTAAAAATAAAATTGTAAAAAATTTTTTCATATATAAGGATTTTAATTGATTGTTATTAAGCTATTTAAAAACTTAATAGCCTTGATAATTATCAGAGTTAATGTTTAAATTATTTTTTTTTGAAAGAATTCAGACAAAAGTAAAAAATTTTTAATACGATTAAATTATTTTTTGTGATAAATATTAATAAATTTGTCGATAATTTTTAAACTTTATTAATCTCAAAAAAAATACTATGAAAAAATTTTTACTATTATTATTTATCTATTTTAGTGCTACTTATGGCTATTCTCAAAGTCTAAGTCTTTTAAATGAGTCTGGGCCTGTTAAAAATAATTCAACATTAATTTTTTCGGCAACTAATACTTCTGATGAAATATTATCGGAAATTTATATTAAAAACATATCCAATGAAGATATTGCTGTTAAATTGAAAAAAATTGAAAATTACACAGTTGAGAACTCAACGAATGTTATGTGCTGGGGAATGTGCTACGGTCCGGGGACTTATGTTTCAACTGACTCTGTTGTGATTCCTGCAGGTGCTATTAATGAAGCCGATTTTGCGGGTCATTATATGGCTAATGGAAATGCAGGTTTATCTTCAATTACTTATGTGCTTTTTAATGTTGACAACCCTTCCGACTCTGTTAGCTTTAGCGTAAACTATGTTGCTTACGAACAAAGAAATATTTCTTTAACAGATGCTGACGGTAATTTATTTGATAACACTGTTATAACAAAAATGGGTAGCCCTGACGAAGAAATATTGTCAGAAGTTTTTGTTAAAAATAATTCAGGAAATCCTAAGTCAATAAAATTGCAGAAAATAGAAAATTTTGTGGTAGAAAATTCAATGAATGTTATGTGCTGGGGAATGTGCTACGGTCCTGGTACTTATATTTCGTCTGATTCTATTATTATTGATGCAGGAGCTATTAATGAAAGCGATTTTTCAGGCCATTACAATGCTAATGGAAATGCAGGTTTATCTTCAATTACTTATTTGTTTTTTGATATTAATAATCCTGATGATTTTGCAAATTTTACAGTTTTATACAATGTTTCGGGTGTTGGTGTCAACGATTATGATAAAAATTTAATCTTATCAGATATCTATCCTAATCCTGCTAATGATGTTGTTTATTTTGACTATGATATTTCATGTTCAAATAATTTTGACAATAAAGTTGTAATTAGTAATTTATTGGGTGAGACTATCAGCATTGTTAATATTGAAGGTTTAAAAGGAAGATTCGTTTATAATACTTCTGATTTGAAAAGCGGTATTTATTTTTGTTCTTTTATAAATAGTGGAAGAATTGTGAATACTAAAAAAATGATTGTTAATCATTAGTATTATTAATCAATAAAATTAAAAGACAGAATTATAAATTATTCTATCAAAAAAAAACCTCAAAAATATTTTGAGGTTTTTTTTAAGATGCTTTTTTAAGAATTATAAATTGAATTCTTTTTTAATAATATCTACATAATCTAATTTTTCCCAGGTAAAAAATTCAACGTTCTTAAAATATCTTTCTTTGCCGTCAATAATTCTAGTGATAGTGTTTTCGTCTTTATAAAACACTTCTATTTCTTCAAAATAATGATCCCTGCCAAAATGACCATAAGAAGCAGTTCTTTCGAAGATAGGATTTTTAAGTCCGAATCTTTTTACAATAGCATAAGGTCTGAGGTCAAATATTTTTTTTATTTTTTCAGCTATCTCACCATCATTTAATAATTTGCCATTAGCATCTTTAATTTTTGATGTATTATGAGTATTAATATAAATACCAACAGGTTCTGCAACGCCGATAGCATAAGCTATTTGTACCAGAACTTCATCGGCAACACCGGCAGCAACCATATTTTTAGCTATGTGACGAGCAGCATAAGCTCCTGAACGATCTACTTTTGATGAGTCTTTTCCTGAAAAAGCTCCTCCACCATGTGCACCTCTGCCTCCATAAGTATCTACAATAATTTTTCTTCCTGTTAATCCTGTATCTCCGTAAGGACCTCCAATAACAAATTTTCCTGTTGGGTTTACATATAATTTACAACTGTTGAAAAGATTTTGAACATATTCCGGTAATGTCGCCTTTACTCTTGGTATTAAAATATTTTTTACATCTTCTGTTATTTTGTCGTGCATTGCTTTATCAGCTTCTTTTATCGCTTCAGCAGATGAATTTTTTGGCAAAATAAATTCGTCGTGTTGTGTAGAAATAACAACTGTAATTATTTTTTTGGGTTTGTTGTCGTCACCATATTCAATAGTAACCTGCGATTTTGAATCAGGACGAAGATATTGCATTTCTTTACCTTCTTTTCTTATGCCTGCAAGCTCCTGAACAAAAATATGAGCCAGCTCAATAGGCAAGGGCATTAGATTTGACATCTCGTTAGTAGCATAGCCAAACATCATTCCCTGGTCTCCTGCCCCCTGATTTTCAGGGTCGTCTCTTACCACTCCCTGATTGATGTCCTGTGATTGTTCATGAATTGTGGAAATTATTCCGCATGAATTTGAATCGAATCTGTATTCTGCTTTTGTGTATCCGATTTTTTTAATTGTATCTCTTACTGTTTTCTCAATATTTATGTACGATGAAGTTTTTACTTCGCCTGCACATACTACTAACCCTGTTGTAGCTAATGTTTCACATGCTACCTTCGATTCAGGGTCATGTTTTAGAAATTCATCTAACAATGCATCTGAAATTTGATCGCACACTTTATCAGGATGTCCTTCTGATACTGACTCTGATGTAAATAAATATCCCATAATAATGAATTTTGTATAAAATTTTTAAGTAAATTATTGGGGGAGTTTGTGATTGATGAAAATGTTAAATATTGTTTTAGCATTTTTTTTAAATGGTTGCAATCAATCAAATCTCTCCATTTTTAACTACATGCAAAGATAAAAAAAATATAATTAAGTATTTGTTAATTTCTGAAATATTTTTTCTAAATTTTCTTCTTCTTTGTTCATTGATAATACTGTTAAATTATTATCAACAGCAAATTTAAAAATGTCAGAGCGTATATCTTGCTTGTCGTTTTTTGCTTCTATCTGCCATATTTTGTCTGATATCTTTTGTAATTTTATTATGCCGTGAATATTTTTTAACAAAAAGTCTTTTTTTAAGCTTTTATCGAATTCTACTTTAATTATTTCTTTATTATTTGAAATGGTTTTGTATAAATTTTCTGTTTTATCATCAGCAACAATTTCACCTTTGTTAATAATAATTGTTCTGTTGCATACAGCCTCAACTTCCTGCATAATATGTGTCGATAAAATAACGGTTTTTTCTTTACCTATTAGTTTAATAAGGTTGCGAATTTCAACTAATTGATTAGGGTCTAAACCCGAGGTGGGCTCATCTAATATTAATACTTCGGGATTATGAATAAGCGCTTGTGCCAAGCCCATTCTTTGTTTATATCCCTTTGATAAAGCACTGATTTTTTTATTTTGTTCTAATCCTAAACCTGTAATATCAATTATCTCTTTAATACGATTTTCTGTTTTACGCCCTAATTTATGAATGCCTGCTATAAATTTAAGATATTCCTTAACGTACATATCTGTGTATAAAGGATTGTTTTCGGGAAGATATCCAATTCTTCGTTTGACTTCAATAGATTGGTCAAAAATGTCAAAACCATTAACAAAAACTTCGCCTGATGTGGGTGGTATAAAACAGGTAATAATCTTCATCATAGTGGTTTTGCCTGCTCCGTTAGGCCCTAATAGTCCGACAATTTCACCAGGTTTTATCTCAAAGCTAATATTGTTTAAAGCTTTTTGTTCCCCATAAATTTTTGTTATATTTTTTACCT
>JAGGUV010000086.1 GCA_021158345.1 Bacteroidales bacterium | reverse complement strand
GTCCAATAGGTATTTCTTGAGGAGACATAACCAAATCGAATGGCGAGTGTCCCATGGCACCTAAAAACGCCAGCATACCTGCAGCTGTTGCCAAAGGATTAGTCCACATTGTCCAATGTGTTATTCCTCCTTGTTGAGCTGCAACAATATCGGTAAAAGACAATGTATGATATTGAATTGCAATGGAAATAACAGCAAGTGTTAATGGTAGCTCAATAGTTGTCCATTGAGATAAACCTCTGCCAACTCCAATTGCCGAATAAGGATGTCCGCCTTCGCCTGCACCAAGAGCCATTCCGAGCATTCCAAAAAATTGAAAATACAAAATCAAAACAACATCTCCTGCAAACGAAAAATTAGACCAATATTGAGAGCCAAAAATTAAAGGCATGAATAAAAATATGCCCACACCACCTGAAAGACGGAAAAGAGGGCCTAAATAAAACATCACTCCATGGGTAATAGACGAGCGTTTTGAATATAACTTTATTAAGTTAAGATATGGTTGATAAACAGGCATTCCAATTCGTTTACCTACTCTTGCAACTATTTTATTCATTATACCGGTTTGTATTAAACCCCAGTTGAGTATAATAAATAAACCTAATAATGTAAATAATAATTTAACTGCGATACTCATTTAAAATCCTCCTGATATTATAAAATAAACAACAACAACAAATAAAATAATATGCATAGCATAACTTTGCCCATTACCGGAATAAATTTTTCTGAGATAATTTGCAGTATCATGAATTATATCTGACATCCGGTTCCAAAATCCGGTAACACCGGGCAATATTAAAAAACCCAAAGCTTTGTTATAACCCGAAAACATATTATATGACATATGTGTTGTCTCCGGTCTGAATGGTTTTTCACCTGCATAGACCATATTAAATTGTTTGACTTTCTTCGATTTAGAATTTAAAATTAAAAGCCATGCTAATAATAAAGTAAACATAATACCGATAATAATCATTACTGAATGCCCATCCCAATAACCTAATCCGGTACTTGCCATTGTCCCGTTCCAATTAAGTGCTCCTGACGGGAAGTAAGCAAGTAAATAATTTCCTATTGGTTTTAAAATAAAATCAGGTCTTGCTGAAATTATCATTATCCCTATAATTAAAATATAAACAGGGATTAATATACAGGGAGGTAACTCTTTTACATTTCTGTGTTCATCTTTAAGTTGTCCGAGAAAAATAGAATATATTAATCTAAACAGATATAAAAAAGCAACAATACCTGAAAATAAAACTACAATTCCTTGCCAATATAATCCTTGTGAAATAATAGCATTATAGAAGAGCCATTTTCCTGCAAATCCAGCCAATGGTGGGATTCCGGCTAATGTAATGATTGCAATTAATACTGCAATAAATGAAAAGGGCATTTTTTTTATCAAACCTCCCATTCTATACATATATGGGGTGCCTAATTTTAGAGCTATACCTCCAATAACTAAAAATAAAACTCCTTTATAAAGAAAGTGTGTGGCAGTATAAAATATACCTGCCATCCAACCCAAATGCGACATCATAGCAAGTCCGAAAACTATATATCCTAATTGTCCAATACTTGACCATGCCAATAATCTTTTAGCACTTTCCTGAAAGGAGGCTGCGACGTTCCCTATTAATGCCGATAAAGCGCCAATCCATCCAAGAGCGTAAAGAATATATTTAGCATAATATGCTTCTGTTCCCATTCCCATCAGGACTAAAATTATTCCGAACACACCTGCTTTTAATAAAATAGCAGATGCCATAAAATGAATATCAACAACAGCTTCACCATGTGCACCTGGCAGCCAAATATGCAATCCAAAGGATGCGGTTTTTGTCATAAAACCAAGTAACATTAAAGAATATGCAAGTACAGGATAAATAGTTATTCCTGATAAAGAATGTAAATCTATATTGCCGGAACTTGCAAAAGCTAATGCAAATCCAAATATTAAAGCATAAGAACCACCAAGAGAAAACATCATATAACTATAACCATGTGGCATAGATTTTTTTCCTCTAATAAGTAAAAAGTACGAGCCGATTGTCATAAGTTCCCATGCGTAAAAAACTTCCAGAAGATTATTAGCTCTAAGAAGCATAGCTAATCCTGCAAACATAGCTAAGGTTACAGGATAAAAACCTCGTCTTTTACCTTTATAATAATAACCTGCAATTAAAGCTAAAACAGCTCCGCCTAAGAAAATACCTGCAAAAATCTGTCGTAATAAATCACCCCTAAACTCCGGGAAAATAAAAATAATATATAATATAACTCCTGATAAAGAAATAGTGTTTTTTATCTTGGCAGGTAAGAAGTCAATTAAAGCAATAAATGCGATGAAGAGTAAAGGAATATAATCTAATCCTTTGGCAGCATCAACAAAAGTTCCTGAATAATATCCTAATAAATATGCTGCTACGCCAAAAATTGCAGGTGGTATTATTTTATTAAGTTTTAATTTATATTCAGGTAATTCTTTATTATCTAATTTAAGAGTATATCCAAACCATCTAAATAAATAGATACCTTCAAAAAATGAACCTATAAGAATTGCTGTCATCCAAGCAAATTGACCTGAATTAGCTAATTGCATTATCAATTCCCATTTCCCGAAAAAAGAAGGAAAAGGCGGGAACCCGAGTAACATAAAAACAGATGTTCCAAATAAAGCTACTAATAAAGGTTTCTTACGAAGATTTGACCAATCTTTTAT
>JAGGUV010000054.1 GCA_021158345.1 Bacteroidales bacterium | reverse complement strand
TCTTAGATATGTTGATTCATTAAATACATATATTATTTCAAATAGTATGAGTGATTATCCTATTGCAGGGAAAAAATATTCAATACAAATTTTAGAAGATGGTTATAAAACATTAACATCAAATACAATAATACCTTCTAAAGTTAATATAACTGATACTGTAATTACCCCAATTGCATATTTTGACGAAACAGGTAGCGTGTTTTCTGAAATTGCAGTAACATTTACCGACCCTGAAAATGAAATAAACTATTATGAATTAGCAGTATCAGACATCGCTTTTTCTTATGATAATGCTGATAATTTTTACGAATTATCAACCAATGATAATATTATAACATCTGAAAGTTATTATCCATCTTTAATACGATTTGATGTTGATAAACCTAAATATCTTTTGTTCACGGATAAAGAAATTAATGGTATGAAACACACATTAAATGTATATTATACTCCGCCTCAAAGAGAAGATGACAATAGATATATTTCAAACCATTATATCAGTATTCATTTACGAAATGTTACAGAAGATTATTATAAGTTTAAAACCTCTATGATTCAGCATTTATACAGCAAGAAAGAAGATATATTATACGGAATGGGAGAGCCATTAAATGTTATTTCAAATATTGAAAACGGTTATGGTCTTTTTGCAGGTTTTAACAACGATATTGTATCGCTTCATATTAAAGAACAAATTATTAATGAATAATGATAAAGTTAATTATTTATATAGTAATAATATTTAGTGGTATTTCATTGTATGGACAAAAGAATGTATCAATAAGTGGTTTTGTTTATGATAAATCTACAGGAGAAATATTAATTGGTGCTACAATTTATGAAAAAAAATCTAAAATAGGAACTATTACTAATGAATACGGTTTTTATAGTTTGACCATGCCATCTTATGATAGTTTGGAGATATATGTTTCATTTTTAGGATATAAACAATTAATGATTAATCTACCGAGTAATCAAAAAAAACAATTAGATTTCTATTTAACATCAGGCATTGCCTTAGGTGGAGTTACTATAACAGCAACAAAAGAAGGAAATATTGTAAAACGAAACGAAACAGGAGTCGTTCGTTTACCAATGAAAGAAATAAAAGCATTGCCAAATTTGTTTGGTGAAGTTGATATTGTAAAGGCTTATCAGCTAACACCTGGAGTACAGTCTGGAGGAGAAGCAAAAAGTAATCTTTATGTTAGGGGAGGAAGTCCTGACCAAAACCTTATTTTGTTAGATGATGTGCCTTTGTATTATGTTGCTCACTTTGGTGGTTTTTTTTCTGTTTTTAATGCAGATGCAATAAATGATGTAAAACTAATTAAAGGTGGTTTTCCTGCCCGTTATGGTAGTCGGTTGTCTTCTGTTTTAGATATTAGAATGAAGGAAGGTAATATGAAAAAAAAATCCGTACAAGGCACTGTTGGGCTTTTGTCATCAAAAATATCACTTGAAGGTCCAATAATTAAAAATAAATTATCATTCATAGTTTCGGCAAGAAAAAATTTAATCCCAATTTTTAAGATAATGGGAACAGGTCTGTCGTACAATTTTTATGACTTAAATGCAAAATTGAATTATAGATTATCAACAAAGGACAAGTTGTTTTTTAGTTATTATATGGGAGATGATATTCTTTCTATGAATGAAAAAACAGACATATCAAATCATAATAGCACTGTAAAATGGGGGAATACATTGTTAGCTTTTAGATGGAATCATATTTATAATAATAAATTGTTTAGCAATTTAACTTTCTTAAACACTTATTATAGATATAAAAATATCTTTGAATACAATATTGATACTGATAGTATTTCAAAAAGTATGAATAACTCGCTATTAACAGGAATAAACGATTTGAGTTTAAAAGTAGATTTTACATATTTAATTAATTCTAAACTTAACTTTAAATTTGGAGCAAATAGTATTTATCATACTTTCATACCTGATGACGAGCATTTTTCTCAATCAGGTACAGATATAGTATCTATTAATGAAAATTATTCAAGCGTCGCAAATGCTTTAGAAAATGCTGTTTATTTAGAAAACGAATTAAAATTTAATAGAATTAATACAAATTTGGGACTTCGTTACTCATCTTATCATATTGGAAGTAGTAATTATTATTCTTTTGAACCACGTATATTATTAAATTATATTTTACGAGAAGATTTATCTATTAAATATTCTTTTTCAAAAATGAACCAATATGTTCATTTGCTAACTTATTCTGGAACAGGAATCCCTTCTGATTATTGGATGCCAACGAACGAGAATGTAAAACCCGAAAACTCAATACAAAATTCTCTCGGAATAGCCAAAACATTTTTTAGTAACAAGTATGAATTTAGTATAGAGACATATCATAAAACATTGAATGATCTAATAACATTTATTCCTGGAGAATCTCTTCTTGGTAATCTTGATAATTGGGAGAATGTTATTGAAATGAATGGAAAAGGTTTGAATTATGGTATTGAGCTATTTCTTCAAAAAAAGACAGGAAAAACTACAGGTTGGGTAGGTGCAACAGTTGCAAAAGCAGAAAGAGAATTTGTAAATGTGAATAACGGTAAAACTTATCCTTTTAAATACGACCGTTTATTAGATTTAAGCATTGTAGTTAATCATAAGTTGAAAAAAAATATAGTTTTATCTACTACGTGGACTTATGGCACAGGGTATCCTATAACACTTGCGACAGAACATTATACTATTAATGGAGAAGATATTTTTGTTTATGCAGAAAAAAACTCTTATAGAATGCGAGATTATCATAGGTTAGATATAGCAGCAAATTTTAATAAAAAAACAAAATGGGGAGAAAGAACATGGACTGTTAGTATTTTTAACGTATATAATCGTCAAAATCCATATTATTATTACTATGGTCGTGAATTAAAAAAATCAACATTAAATAATACTGGTGGTGGTTATTCATTCACGCCTGAATACGGAGAGTTAAAGCTTTATCAAAAAAGTTTATTTAGTATATTTCCGTCAGTGAGTTATAGTTTTAAATTTTAAAAATTGAAATATATGAGAAAAATAGTAATATTTTTTTGCCTAATAATGATAACTGGTTTTCTAAATGCACAAGTGTATTTAGGTTTAAATTCTAAAATTGCATTTCCAACAAGTAATTATCAAGAAGTTGATAATGGAATGGGAGTTGACTTATTAATAGGTTATTTACTAAAGCAAAAAATGGATTTTAATATTAGTATTAGCAATTTATGGCTAAATTCATTTATTGAAAATTATAAAATTAGCTCTGTAAAAGCCAATGCAAAATACTATATCTTACAAAAATCAATTAAACCATATATTGATTTTGGGTTGGGTTATTTTCATAAAAGTTTCAATGGTCCGTTTGATAAAAAATTTGCAGAAAAAGGAATAGGTATAATTCCGTCAGCAGGTATTTTATTTGACCTTAAGATTTTTAATGGTTTATTTTTAAATACAGAATTTTCCTATTGCAAAGTTTTAACTGAACATAAAGTTAGTTTAATCGGTTTTAATATTGGAATATTGTATTATTTTGAAAGTAAAAAATAAAAGTCAATGATTAGCAGTCAGGCATATTGACAAGTCGCTAAAAGCCACCGCAAAAACTAAAATTTGTCAAAGAGATAGGCATGTCCAGCTCACAAAAAAAACGCCAGTTTGCTAACTGCACCTAATACCACATAGCCGAAAAAGTGCTTCGGTATAAAAAATAATTGTAGTTTTAAACATTGAAAAATACTAAGAACATACATTGTACAAAGCGGCTACGTGGCATAGCTGCAAATCATAAATAGATTTTATTTATAAGAATAATAAATATTGTATTTTCATAAAGCAAAATTTCAGTTTCAGATTATTTGTATCTGATTTTTAATGGTCTTGAAAATCAAGAAGTTTTGGTGATAGTCGGAATGATTTTTTTTTATAAATAATACCTAAGAAATCGGATATTATAAATAAACACTAAATAAATTTTATATCCTTAATTACTTTTTTTTTTATCTCTTTGTTTATCATTTTAATTAATTTTTCTTTTGAATAAAGCATTTCATTTCTTAAAGCAGCTGAATCGAATTTTACAAATAAAATGTCTTTTTTAAGATAAATTTTTTCTGTGTGCACAGATATTATTTTTCCTACGATTTTTTCCCATGAACTGATTACTTTTGTTTCATTTAATTTGCTGTTTAGTTTATAGGCATTTAACAGCTCTTTAATAACATCCTTAATAGAATTTTCGTTTGATTTTATCATTTTGACAACATTATAATTTTATTTCTTCTGCTTTACCTGATTTAATATTAAAAATTTTATGTTCTTTTTCTATTGAGTTAAAAATTTTTTTAATGCGTTCTTTCTGTGTGTCTGTTATAAATACCTGACCAAAATTATTATTGCTCACAAGATTTATTATTTTTTCTACTCTCAAATCGTCAAGTTTATCAAAGATATCATCAAAAAGTAATATGGGTTTAAATCCTTTAATGTTTTTAGTGTGTTCAAACTGAGCTAATTTCAGTGCAATAAAAAAAGATTTTTGTTGCCCTTGCGAACCAAACTTTTTGATGGGATAATTCTGTATTTTTAATAAAAGCTCATCTTTATGAATGCCAGTTGTTGTATATTTTAATATTTTGTCTTTATAAAGATTTTCTGATAAGAGTTCTTCAAAATTTTTATCGTTTAATTGTGAAATATATACTATGTCAACTTTTTCTTTTTCCCCACTGATAAAAGTATAATATTCTTGGAATAAAGGTATAAACTCGTTTAAGAATTCTTTTCTTTTTTTGTGTATAGCATTTCCAAAATCAAATAATTGTTTGTCCCATATTTCTAATAATGATATGTCAAAATAATTTTGTTCGTAAAATTGTTTAAGCAATTTATTTCTTTGTAAAAGAGCTTTATTATAATTTATCAGATTATTTAAATAGTTTTTGTTAAATTGTGATATAACGCTGTCAATATATTTTCGTCTTACTTCACTACCATTATTTATCAGGTCTCTGTCGTAAGGCGATATCATTATAAGAGGGAAGAGTCCAATATGATCGGCAAGTCGTTTATATAAATTATTATTTAATTTAAATTGCTTTTTATGTTCTTGTTTTAAGGTGCAGCTTATTGTATCTTTAATATCATCACCATTTTTTAGATATGTACCATGAATGGTAAAAAAATCTTTATCGTGCAAAATGTTTTGAGAATCAATAGAATTAAAATAACTTTTACTAAAAGAAAGATAATATATTGCATCTAAAATGTTTGTCTTTCCTGCACCGTTATTGCCAATGAAACAGTTAATTTTTTTTGAGAAAATAAAATTTGCTTCAGAGTAATTTTTAAAATTTGTTAATAATAGTTGTTTTAGATACATTATTAAAATATTAGTATTTTTCTATTTCATTTTTTACTTCTTTCATAAGCCACATAGGTGTTGAAGTGGCTCCACAAATACCTACATTGGTTTTATTTTTAAACCAATCATTTTTTAATTCTTCTTTGTTTGATATAAAATAAGTGTTATTGTTTATTGATTTACAAATTTTAAATAAATAATTTCCATTCGAGCTTTTTTTACCGCTTACAAAAATAATAACATCATGCATAGCAGCAAACTTTTTTAATAAAGGTTCTCTGTTCGATAATGCTTTGCAAATACTGTTATTTGTGATAATATTATTAGCATTATCAGAACATTTTTTTGTGATGATATTTTTAATTTTATAATATCCTGTAAGGCTTTGCGTTGTTTGTGAGTACAATTGTATTGGTCTTGAATAATCAATTTTTTCAAGGTCTGATTCTGAATTAATAATTATTGCCTCATTATTTGTCTGTCCTACAAGACCGTTTACTTCTGCATGACCTTTTTTGCCATAAATAATTATCTGTCCATTATTATTTTTCATCTTAAGATATCCTTGTCTTATTTTTTCTTGCAGACGTAATACAACAGGACAGGTTGTATCAATAATATCAATATTATTTTTTTTTGCAATTTTGTATGTTTCAGGCGGTTCGCCATGAGCTCTGAATAATACCTTGCAATTTTTTAATTTTTTAAATTCATCATGATTAATAATTATTAATCCTTTTTTTTCTAAGCGATTTACTTCCATGCCATTATGTACAATGTCACCAAGGCAATATAATTTTGGGTTTTTTGTTAATTCTTCTTCTGCGATTTTTATTGCATTTACAACTCCTGCACAAAATCCCGAGTATTTGTCAATGGTTACTTTCATATGTTTTTATTATTTGTTGTTATTATCCATAATTATCTGAAGTCATTAATCCTAATCTGAAAGTTATAGGGAATAGCTTCGTTTTCAATGGGAATTATTATGTGTCTGTTTATTTATGCGCATTTAGCAATATTTTTTAATTTTATAAATTTTGATGTTTTAAATCACAAATGTTTTAATTTTTTATTAAAAACAGATATTATATTAAATTGTTGTAAAATTACTTAAAATATTATGTTAGTTCCTAAGTAAATGTGTTAAATTTGCATTTTTAGAAATTAAAACAACATTTTATGTTAGGGAAATTAGAAGAAATTTATAATCGTTGGAAAGAGATTGGAGAGCAGATGAATAGTCCGGAAGCAATGTCGGATATGAAAAAGTACATTAAGTTAAGCAAAGATTATAAAGATTTAAAACCTATTGTTCAAGTTTATAATGAATACCTTGATGTTTTGAAAAATATTGATGCTGATAAGGACATTTTGCAAAATGAAAAAGATGATGAGTTAAGGCAAATGGCAAAAGATGAATTAAATGAATTATTAGAACATAAAGTTGAATTAGAAGAAAAGATAAGAATATTATTAATACCTAAGGATCCTCAGGATGATAAGAATGCTATTGTTGAAATAAGAGCAGGTTCTGGTGGTGATGAAGCAAGTATCTTTGCAGGCGATTTATACAGAATGTACACGAAATATTGTGAGACAAAGAAATGGAAAATTGAAAATATAGATTCTACAGAAGGTACTGTTGGTGGTTTTAAAGAAGTGATTTTTAAAGTTATTGGTGATAATGTTTACGGACAGTTAAAATATGAGTCAGGAGTTCACAGAGTGCAACGTGTGCCAAAAACAGAAACTCAGGGACGTGTTCATACTTCTGCTGCTTCTGTTGCTGTTTTACCTGAGGCTGATAAATTTGATGTTGAGATTAAACAAGAAGATGTAAGAAAAGATACTTATTGCTCTTCCGGCCCGGGAGGTCAGTCTGTTAATACTACATACTCTGCTGTAAGATTAACACATATTCCTTCAGGTATTGTTGTTACTTGTCAGGATCAGAAATCACAGATAAAAAATCTTGCTAAAGCTATGGAAGTGCTTAGAACAAGACTTTATAATCTTGAATATCAAAAATATCTTGACGATATTTCTTCTAAGCGAAGAACTATGGTTTCTACAGGTGACCGCTCTGCTAAAATAAGAACTTATAATTATCCTCAAGGTAGAGTTACTGATCATAGAATTCATCTTACTTTATATAATTTATCTGCTATTATTAACGGCGAAATTCAAGAGCTTATTGATAAATTACAAATGGCTGAAAATGCAGAAAAATTAAAAGAATCTGTAAAATAGATTGATTTTTTTTAATTTTATATATTGAAAATTTTTTAAATAAAATATATTATGACGCGTCAGGAATTATATAATATTATTAAAAATAAAAGATCATTTCTTTGTGTTGGATTAGATTCGGATATTAATAAAATACCTAAATTTCTTTTAAAAGAGGAAGATCCTGTTTTTGAATTTAATAAAAGAATTATTGATGCTACTATTGATTATACTGTGGCATATAAGCCAAATATTGCATTTTATGAAAGCAGAGGTGTAAAAGGATGGCAAAGTCTTGAAAAAACTATAAAATATATTAATTCTTTAGATCAGAAGGTTTTTACTATTGCTGATGCAAAAAGAGGTGATATTGGAAATACCTCGAAACAATATGCTAAGACTTTTTTTGACCCTGAGTCTTCAGGTTTAGATTTTGATGCTGTTACTGTTTCTCCTTATATGGGCTCTGATTCTGTTAAACCTTTTTTAGAATTTAAAAATAAATGGGTTATTATTTTAGCCCTGACTTCTAATGAAGGCTCTTATGATTTTCAATATATCCAACCTCAGGTTCCTGCTGCATTAGAAAGGTTCGGTATAAAAGTTAAACGCGAGAGCAGAAAAAAATTATTTGAACAAGTAATGACAAAATCCCTTTTATGGGGCTGTAATGAAGAAAATACTATGTTTGTTATTGGTGCTACAAAAGTTGAAATGTTGGCGGGAGTAAGATTGAATTTTCCAAATAATTTTTTTCTTGTGCCTGGAGTAGGAGCACAGGGTGGTAGCTTGCAAGAGGTAGCTGAAGCCGGGATGAATAGTAAATGTGGCTTGCTGGTGAATTCTTCACGTGGTATTATTTATGCTTCCGACAAAGAGGATTTTGATATTAAAGCCGGTGAAAAAGCCAAAGATTTACAAATGCAAATGGAGAAATTTTTGTTTTACTCTAAAGTTTTATAGAAAATATTTTTGCAAATAAAAAACCACTTATGATTTTCATAAGTGGTTTTTTTTTATTAAAAAATTGTTTTACCACGAATTAATGGAGAATAATTTATACATCCAATATTGTAACCCAATTAAATTTATCAGGTTCGTCACCATATTGTATTGCTCTTAATTTATTGTATAATTTTGTAGAAATAGGGCCTGCGTTATTATCTTTACAATAAATATATTCTTTATTATTGTCTCTGTCTAAAATTCTGCCAATAGGCGAAATAACAGCAGCAGTACCGCAAGCACCTGCTTCATCAAATGTTGATAATTCTTCAATAGCAATAGGTCTGCGTTCTGTTTTCATCCCCATATCTTCTGCTATAGTTATTAAACTTTTATTTGTAATAGAAGGCAGAATAGAAGTAGATTTTGGTGTAATGTAAGTATTATCTTTTATAGCAAAAAAGTTAGCAGGACCACATTCATCTATATATTTTTTTTCTTTTGCATCAACATAAAGTACTGAAGAAAAACCTTCTTTGTGGGCTCTTTCGCCTGATTTTAAGCTGGCTGCATAATTACCACCAACCTTTATGTTTCCTGTTCCTAATGGTGCTGCTCTGTCTGCATCTCTTGCTAACTGTATCTGAACAGGTTTAAATCCTTCTTTAAAATAAGGACCTACAGGACCTACAAACATTAAAAACAAATATTCGTCGGCAGGCTTAACACCAACACGTGGACCTGTACCTATCAATAAAGGACGTACATATAATGACGCTCCTGATTCATAAGGAGGAATATATTCCTTATTTAATTTTACTACCGTGTCAAGAGCTTTTTTAAATAATTCATCAGGAACCTTTGCCATCATAATACCATCTGCCGAGCTTCTTAATCTTTTTGCATTTTCTTCCCATCTAAATACTCTTGCTTTTCCATCTTTTCCTTTAAAAACTTTTAATCCTTCAAAAGCTTCCTGCCCGTAATGAAGGCATGATGCTGCTATGTGAATATTAATTGTTTCTTCCGAAGAAATTTCTAACTCGCCCCACTCTCCATTTTTCCAGTAAGTACGAACATTGTATTTGGTCTTAAAATAACCAAAACCTAAATTTGACCAGTTTATATCTTTTTTCATGTTTAAATACTTTTAAAATTTGTATGCTAAAATAAATTTTTTTTTTGTAATAACTGAATTTTTTTCTAAAAAAATTATTTAATGTTTTTATTTACAGTCATCCATTTTGGAATTGATGCTGAAATTGGATTTTTCCCATACATAAAATCATCCATACTAATTGCAAAAATTCTAAACAATTTTGAGTGTTTAATAAAAAATCTAACAATATTGTGAATAAAATTATTAGGATGAGAATAAGGGCAAACTGAAATACAACGACCACAGTCAGTACCGGTCGTACACCATAAACTATAACATTTATCCCAATTTATTTGCCAACGTTTAACACCATTAATAATTTTTTTATCATCAAAAGAAATAGCTTTGCTTGGGCATACATGAGCACACTTTTTACATATTTTGCAAAAATCTTCAACTGAAGGGTCATAATTTCTTTTATCAGTAATTAAAGGCAAGTTAGTTGTAATAACGCCAATTCTAACTCTTGGGCCTAATTTTGGAGTTATTAATAAACCCATTCTACCTATTTCTCCTAACCCTGCATCCCGGGCAACTAAAGGACATATTACCTGATAATTTGCATCAATATGTGGTCTGGCTGGATAGCCTAAGTTTCTAATAAATAGGCTGAGTTGAACTGCTATTGTTGCAGCATCAACATATTTTTTTGCTGATTCCATTACTGATGGAGCTTTTGGTGCACATTTGTACATTAAATGATCCATTTCTACAGTAAAAGCTATAGCATATTTATATTCTTTTGTAATTTTTTTCCCATAATCCTCGCCTCTGCCTGTATAGCTATATAAATGATAATCTTTTAGATTTGTTATTCCTACTGTGTGTGCTCCAAGATGCTGTCCCCATTTTTTAATATAGTTTGAAATTTCTATAGGATTAAGTTCTGTTTTTTCTTCAACTTCTTCCCCTTTTACAAATTTACTTAAACCCTCAATAGTAGAAAAACTTGCTTTTGCACTTGCAAACATTACTTTATCGTAATATAATGTGTCTTTATTTAGTAATCCTGGTTTTGATCTGATATTGTCATCCTTTATTTTTTTTTCAGGAAAACGATTATAATAGTTTTCATATAATTTAGTCCCTTTAATGTATTTTGCTCTTGAAAAAGGGATATCTCTTTCGTCTATTCTTACTTTTGGATTTTCCGGCTTTGTTTTTTTTAATGATGGAATTAATAAGAGTAAAATTGAAATTACTAAAAATGATAATAAAATAATTGTAAATAAATTTTTTAAAGGAAAATCAATTAACCCAATTATAAAAAAAGGCAATGGAATTATTAATAATAATATTGATCGCTTAAAAGCAAAATATTCCTTTTCAATTAAAGATACAATACTCATTAAGAGAAGAAATATTAATAAAATTGAACCTGATATTATTAGTAAAAAATTTAATGTTTTAAAAATTTGTAACGTCATTGTTTAATATTCTGAATTTGTCAAATTTACATAAAAATATTTGTAATCTGTTTAATTTTGTGGTTTATAATATTATGAATTATTTTTTAATAAGTCAATTTGTCAGTATAATATTCTTGGCATAAGCTTTGTAAAATGCAAGAATATTAAAACGAAAAATTAAAAATAAAGATTATGCAAAAAGGTAATATTAATGTTCAGACAGAGGATATTTTTCCAATAATAAAAAAGTTTTTATATACTGATAATGAAATTTTTTTACGAGAGTTAGTCTCAAATGCTGTTGATGCCACACAAAAATTAAAGACTTTATCATCATTAGGTAAAGTAAAAGACGAGCTTGGTGATTTAAAAATTGAAGTTATCTTAGATAAGAAGAAAAAAACCTTGACTATTAAGGATAAAGGTATTGGGATGACTGTTGATGAGGTTGACAAATATATTAATCAGATAGCTTTTTCAAGTGCCGAAGATTTTGTTAAAAAATTTAAAGGTAAAGAGGCAGACGCAAAAGAATTGATTGGACATTTTGGTTTGGGATTTTATTCCAGTTTTATGGTCTCTGACAAAGTTGAAATATTAACCAAAACATATAAAAAAGGCGGTAAAACAAAAGCTGTAAAGTGGGAGTGTGATGGCAGCTCAGAATATACTATCACCGAAATTGATAAAACGGACAGAGGTACTGAAGTTGTTTTACATATCTCAAAAGAAAGTAAAGAATTTCTTGAGGAAAATAGAATTTTAGAACTTCTAAAAAAATATTGTAAATTTTTGCCTGTTGAAATAGCTTTTGGTACAGAGAAGATTTCTGAAAAAATTGAAGGCGAAAAAGATAAAGACGGAAATGATAAATACAGGGAAGTAGAAAAAGTAAGAATTATCAATAATGTTAATCCTGCCTGGAAAATTAAACCTACAGAATTAAAAGATGAAGATTATAAGAATTTTTACAGAGAATTATATCCTTATACTTTTGAAGAACCTATGTTCCAAATTCATCTGAATGTTGACTATCCATTTAATCTTACAGGTATTTTGTATTTCCCGAAAATTAAAAAAAATATTGAAGTACAGAAAAATAAAATTCAATTATATTGCAATCAGGTATTTGTAACCGATTCTGTTGAAGGAATTGTGCCTGATTTTCTTACTCTTTTACACGGTGTAATTGATTCTCCCGATATTCCTTTGAATGTTTCAAGAAGTGCTTTGCAAAGCGATTCTAATGTGAAGAAGATTTCTAATCATATTATGAAAAAAGTTGCTGATAAACTTGAAAATATGTTTAAAAATAAACGTGAAGATTTTGAGGCAAAATGGGATGATATTAGAATTTTTATTCAATATGGAATGATATCTGAATCAAAATTTTATGACAGAGCTATTAAATTTTTCTTGTTTAAAAATCTTGATGGAAAATATTTCACTATTGAAGAATATGAAAAACATATAAAAGATAATCAGACTGACAAGGATAAAAAAATTGTTCATCTTTATACAAATAATATTGATGACCAGCATAATTATATTGAGACAGCAAAAGAAAAAAATTATGACGTATTAATAATGGATGGACCTATTGATAATCATTTTATTAATATGCTGGAACAAAAATTTACAAAATATTCTTTTGCAAGAGTCGATGCTGATGTTATTGATAAACTTATTAAAAAAGAAGATGCTCAACCTTCAAAATTATCTGATGATGAACAAAAATCTTTAAAAGAAATTATTGAAAAAGTTATTGATAAAAAGAAATTCAATGTTGTTGTTGAAAGTCTGAGCGAAACCGAACAGCCTATGATTATAACAAAACCTGAGTTTATGAGAAGAATGAAAGAGATGAGTGAAATATCAGGTGGTATGGGATATATGGGTATGATGCCAGATAACTTAAACCTTGTTGTTAATGCAAATCATAGCATTATTTATGATATCTTTAAAGAAGAAGATGAGAAAAAACAAACTAATTTAATTGAGCAATTAGTTGATTTGGCTTTACTTTCTCAGAATTTACTTAAAGGTGAAAAATTAACTAATTTTATTAAAAGAAGTGTTAATATAATAAAATAAAATATTTTTAATTTATTCTTGAAAAGGCTGTGTCATTGACTTGTGATACAGCCTTTTTTATGTGTTAAAAACACAATAAATTTACAAATTTATGAACAACGTGGTGAAGCTTTACGAAAAGACATATGAACTTGCAGTATTAATAAATTTTTGATAAAAGAATAAAAATTATTTTTTATTAAAAAACAGAGTAATAAATGATTTGTATATCATTTCTTTTTTGATAATATAAATATTATTGGTTGAATAATTCTTTCAAAAAAACTTATTTTGTCTGTTATTATTTCTGCGTTTCCTGTTATCTTTTTAGAAAATACAATTTTACTGCCTGTATTTGTAATCATGTTATTCGGTATATTAATTTTTGCATAATAAAATGCACCTTGATTTGTTATTTTGAGTTCTTTTGAAATTGCTTCTATTTGACTTTTAAAAAATTCGTTATTCATATACCTGATATCATTGAATTTAACAACAACTCTTTGTCCGACTTTTACTTTTGACACTTCATTAGCAGGAATTTTGATAATACCGGTTATTTTGTTTTTTTCTTTTGTAAAGATAATTTCAGATTTAACAACATAAGAGTATTTAAAAAAATAACTGCCGATTAACAAAACTATTACAACAAGAAAGATAACAGAAATACCTTTTCTTATAATTCTCGGAGGAATTTGTCCGATAATGTTTTGGACTTTTTCGCTGCGTAATTCAATATTGTCTTTTTCTTCCATATTTTGACGCTGATTAACATTAATTCCTTTTTTATTAGACGCAGATTAACGCAGATTTTTTATGATCCCTTTTTGTTTGACAAATATATATAACTGATAAATCATAATAATTTTAATAAATCTGCGTCTATAAATAATTTAAATCTGAGTCTAATTACCAAGCTCCAACTGATTTTTAACCAAATTATAATAAGCTCCTCGTTTGGCTGTTAGTTCTTTATGATTTCCAACTTCAATAATTTTACTGTTTTCAAGCACAACAATCTGGTCGGCATTTTTTACGGTGCTTAGCCTATGAGCCACTACAATTGCTGTTTTACCTTTATAAAATTGTTCCAGATTATCAATAATCACCTTTTCATTATTAGCATCCAAGGCATTGGTTGCTTCATCAAGAAAAATGAAATCAGGGTTTTTATATACTGCACGTGCAATTAAAATACGCTGTCGTTGTCCCTGACTTATCCCTTGTCCTTCTTGACCTATTACGGTGTTGTATTTTAAAGGCAGACTATTAATAAAATCGTGAATATTAGCTGTTTTTGCGGCATATAATAGTTTATCTTTATCAATTTCATCATCAGATGCTGCTATGTTTTTGGCAATAGATTCCGAAAAAACAAATCCATCTTGCATAACTGCTCCGCATTGATTTCGCCAAAATTTTGTGTTGAAATTTTTCAAATCGTTTGTGCCGACTTTAATACTTCCTTTTATTGGTTCATAATATTGCAAAAGTAATTTTACAAGAGTTGTTTTTCCGCTACCGCTTGACCCTACAATTGCTGTAACTTTTCCCTCGGGAATGGTTAAATTTACATTGTTTAACACTTTTTTTGAGTGTGGTCCTTCATATTGAAACATCAAATTTTTAATATAAATGTTTTTATCTTTTAATGTCTGATTATTTATTTCCTTTCTGTTTGCATTTTCATCTTCTTTTTGTTGAATTTCATTAATACGCTCAAGGCTTATTTTTGTATCTTGCAAATTGTGGATAAAACCTACAGTTTGCTCTATTGGTGTGTTTAGTTGCCCAATAATATATTGTATTGCGAGCATCATACCAAGCGTAAGTTCACCATGAATAACTGCTGTTGCAGCAACAATTGTTATAAGAATATTTTTTGTCTCGTTAATAAATATATTACCTGCTTCCTGATATTGTTCCAGACTGAGCGACGAGATATTTACTTTAAACAAATCTGCCTGAATATCTTCCCATTCCCAGCGTTTACGTTTTTCGCAATTTTGCAGTTTCATTTCCTGCATGCCGTAAATTAACTGATAGGTTGCACTCTGATTTAAAGCACGTTGCTCAAAAAGTTTATAATCGAGAACTCTGCGTTTTTTGAGAAAAAGAAAAATCCATAATGTATATATTGTGCTTCCTATAAGGAATATTAAAAATATTTTAAAGCTGTATATCCAAAGCACAACACCGAAAATAATAAAGTTAAAAGCAGAAAACACCACATTTAAAGTTTGACCGGTTAAAAAACGTTCGACACGCTCATGGTCATTAATTCTTTGCAAAAGGTCGCCAATAAGTTTAGTATCGAAAAAGCTCATTGGCAGTTTCATAAGCTTTATAAAAAAATCGGAAATAAGTGAAATGTTAATTCTCGTGCTGATATGCAAAAGTATCCACCGGCGAATAAAATCAACACTCATTCGGCTAATAAACAAAACCATTTGAGCAAGCAAAACAAGGTAGATAAAATTTATATTTTGATTTTTTATACCAATATCGACAATTGCCTGTGTTAGAAAAGGAAAGATAAGTTGCAATAGACTGCCAAGCAATAGACCGATAAACAACTGAGCAAAAAATTTTTTGTAACGCATAAAATAAGAAAACAAAAATTTAAAACTGCCTTTGTTTATTTTTTCGCCTTCTTGTTCATAAAATTTATGTGTTGGCTCCATTAAAAGAGCAATGCCTTTGTCTTCACCTTTGGATTTGGTACTAATCCAGTGTTTTAAAAATTCTTCTTTTGTGTATGTTATTAATCCAATTCCCGGGTCTGCAACATATATTTTTATGTTTTTTTCGAAAATATTTTTAGCTTTTATTTTATAAACCACCACGAAATGCTCTTGATCCCAATGCACAATACAAGGTAATGGGGCTTGTTCTTCCAATTTTGTGAAAGTAAGTCTGCCACCAATGGTTTTAAAACCGATATCTTCGGCAGCATCGCTAATGCCAAGTAATGAAACGCCTTCTCTGCCAATAAAACATTTTTTGCGTAAAGTATTGAGTGTGAATTTTTTACCGTAATGCTCTGCTATCATTTTTAGGCAGGAAGCTCCGCAATCCATGGCGTCAAATTGTATGTCGATAGGAATTTTTTTCATTATATCAATCTTTAAGTACTCCTGTGTCATTATCTTCATTTGATAATTTTTTATTCCAATTTAACTGTTTATCAAATGCAAAATTATAGCTTAAACGTAGGTATAACATTCTGCCATTATCATAAATTTGAGTAGTATAATTATTAATAATATATGATTCATTAATTATTGTGGTTGTTTTATATGATTCGGCAAATGGTAAATACATTCCTACACCCATTGTTAAGTGTTTTAATTTATAATGTATTGAAATATCCGATTCTGAAGG
>JAGGUV010000005.1 GCA_021158345.1 Bacteroidales bacterium | reverse complement strand
GTTATGGATTATACATTTGTGTATGAACTCGTTACAGAATAAATACAGGATGAAGAAATCCGGTTTCTTTTAAAGTTACTTGATTTTCTTAAAAAAATCCAATAACTTTGCAAAGTCTTGTACGTTATTACGTATTGAATATGAAACATTAATACGCTGCAAGCGCAGACTTTGCAACCTAATTTTTTTCAAAGAAACCTCCTTTTAACCATCCCTGAAATTTTCATCTTTAATACATTCACCAGCACGATTGTTCGATAACGGTTTAAATATGGTGCGTTTGGCATTTCAACGCTCCAATTTTTCAATTTACTACTATGTTTATTAATTGCTATCATCTTTATTATTAGTACTATCTGCCAAATGCACTATATTTTTTGTTAGTAGCCGTAATTCTTGCATATCCAAGTTTTTCAATCTCATCAATGTCCTTTATTAAAATAGTTGTCCCATTATTGATAACATAAATTTCATTGCAAATATCAATTATGTGTTCAAACAAGTGGTCAGTAATTATTATTCCTTTTTTGTCTTTTTCATTAATAATAATTTTTTTTATTGTTTCAATATGCTTTGGCATTACTTGTGAAAATGGTTCATCCAACATACAAAATTTTGTATCAGACAGTAGAATTACATATATCTCTATTATTCTTTGCTCTCCACCTGATAATAGTTTAATTTTTGATTTGTAATATTTTTCAAATTCTGGGAAATAAATTAAAAAATTACTAAAATCAATTTTATAATCTTTAAAAATTCGCTCAATAGTCAAGGATTTTGGAATAAAATTGAATTGTGGTAGATAAGTCAATATTTCTTTTGAAAAGTGCTTTCTGGGATTATATTTATTATTCAGTCTTACTGATTTTTCGGCAGGAATTAGTTTTCCATATATGATATTCATTAAACAAGTCTTTCCACTTCCATTTCGACCAAATAATCCTGTGATACTACCAGTTTCAATTTTCAAGTACACATTTTGCAAAATTCTTTTATTACCAAATTCTAAAATAACACTATCAATTTCAAGTATATTTTTCATCTGATTTTAAGCATTACAGTTAATAAAATCACAAATAATAACACATCAAATATTATTGTTGAAATCCACAAAAACAGTCTTGATAGTCCTAAATTTTGGTAGTAATAAAATTCGTTTTTTTTATAAGAGTTTATATAGTAAACGATTATTCCCAATGTAATAAGTTTAAACCAAAAAAGAACAGTAACTATACTAATTCCATACACATAAATCAAATTCATACAACTAATAGTTATGATACTACTTGCTATCATATATGATTTATAAAAGGTTCCTATTAGTCTTAATGTTCTCATTTTATTCTTATGGCTACTAACATCTGTATAAAGTTACTTTTATTGCTTTTATATTTATTTTATCTTTATAAAAGTAACTATATTCCTCCATTTTCGGAGGATAAAGTTACTTTTTTTAGCCGGAGTCATTATATAATTCGTCAAGCGGATTGGTGAATTTTATGTATCTGATTTTTTTAAATGTTTTAACTTTTTTTATGATAGCGGGATTGTATTCAAATCCGGGTGTTACAACATCTTTTTCTCTGTAATGCTCAAGGGATAATATAATTTTTGGCTTCGGGGTCAATTTTCAAAAATTAAAGTTCCTCAAATTTAATAAAAAATTTTTTAATAAATTTTTTTTTCTATGAAAAAATATAAATTCTTATCAATTTTTCGATTTACTTTCCGGAAAGTTTGATAATATTAACTATCACCTCAACGGCTTTTTGCATCAATTGCAGTGGTATAAACCGGTATTGTTCCAAAAGCTTTGAAGATTCCACATTTTCCGTCACATTCAACACCTAATAATTTCCAACCCATTGATTTTAATTATTAATTCCATCAACATAAAAATCATTTTTTTTCATGTACTACAAAATTCCATAAAATTTTTTCGTGTTTATAAGAGTCTCTGAATACTATTACACCAAAAGAACCAAAATGTGAATTATAAATTATTATCACTATTGGATATAGTTTAATGCAAAATTTTAAAAACAAGTTCTTTTAATAATTCTCCATCAGTTGCAGAACCACTGTCAATGCCTTTGCTTTTCAGATCATATTCTTTTAAATAATTTATTATTTTCAGATTTTTTTTAAAGCTAAATTTTAAAGCAGCTTTTTGATATTGATATACAAAAAAAGGACTTATTGAAAGTACAGAAGCAGCATTATTTCTTGATTTGTCTTTTAATTGACAGTATATTAATAATTTTGAGAAAAAAGCATATAATATTGGAATAATCTTTACTAAAGGATTATCCTTAGCATTAGCCGCAAAATAATTAGCTATCTGATTAGCTTTAAAAATATTTTTTTCCGACAAAGCCCTTTGAAATTCAAAAACATTAAAGTCTTTATTTATCCCAATATATTTTTCAATTAGTTGATCATCAATTTTTGTATTTTCAGGAATATTAATTAAAAGCTTATTTATTTCGTTGACAATTTTACCTAAATCATTTCCAAGATTTTCAGTAAGCAAAGCACAAGCTTTTGGTGTTATTGAATATTTATTTGCTTTTACATAATTTTCTATCCATTGAGGAATTTTATCTTCATATATTTTTTTAGATTCAAATAATATTCCTTTTTTTGATACTAATTTTGCAAATTCTTTTCTTTTGTCAATTTTTTTGTATTTATAACAAATCACAAGAATAGTTGAATCTAAAGGATTTTTAATATATAAAGACAAATCCTCAATGTTTTTAATATTTTGTGCTTCTTTAATTATTAAAACATTATAGTTTGCCATCATAGGAAATTGTCTGGCATAACTAATAATAGTGTTTACATCTATATCAATACCATAAACAATGTTTTGGTTAAACTCTTTTTCAGTATCTGATAAAACATTTTTTTCAATAAAATTTGAGATTTCGTCAATATAATATGGTTCATCTCCATAAAGAAAGTATACCTGGCGATAAATTTTGTTTTTCAGGTCTGAAATTATATTAATAAATTCTTTCATAAATAATATATTAGAATCTTAAGTGTTTAACAGTAAGTCCATCATTTATAAGCATAGTAAGAGAATTAATTCCTATTTCGAGATGATCTTTAGAATAATTTTTAGTTATTTTTTTATCACTTTCTTCTGTTTTAACACCGGATGAAATCATAGGTTGGTCAGAAACAAGCAGCAAAGCACCTGTAGGTATTTGGTTAGCAAACCCTACTGCAAAAATTGTGGCAGTTTCCATATCAATAGCCATACATCTTGTTTTCTGTAAATAATGTTTAAAGTCTTCGTCATATTCCCAAACACGCCTGTTAGTGGTATAAACAGTTCCGGTCCAATAGTCTCTGCCATGCTCTCTAATGGCTGTAGATGTTGTCTTTTGCAGACTAAAAGCAGGTAAAGCCGGTATTTCGGGTGGAAAATAATCGTTTGATGTACCTTCACCTCGTATTGCTGCTATTGGTAAAATTAAATCACCTAATTGGTTTTTCTTTTTCAATCCTCCACATTTTCCAAGAAACAAACATGCTTTTGGCTTTATTGCACTTAATAAATCCATTATTGTAGCTGCATTAGCACTACCCATTCCAAAATTTATTATACTGATGTTTCCTGAAGTGGCATTTGGCATTTGCCTGTCTATTCCTTGTATTTTTACTTTTCTGTACTCTGCAAATAATTCAACATAATGCTGAAAATTTGTTAATAATATATATTTCCCAAATTTATTTAAAGGAGTGCCTGTATATCTTGGAAGCCAATTTTCAACAATATCTTTTTTTGTCCTCATATATTTTTGTTTTAATTTTTAAAAGTAGTAAAATTTTTTATATCTCATAAAATATTTTATTTATGAGATATCCAATTTGAAATTATTTCTACCCCAAAATCAGTAATAATCGATTCCGGATGAAATTGCAATCCTTTAATATCATATGTTTTATGACTTATGCTCATAATGTTATCATCTTGATCAACAGATGTTATCTTTAATTGTTCTGAGAAATTATTGCTGTCAACTATCCAGGAATGGTATCTTGCAGCAGCAAAATTTTGTGGAATATTTTTAAATATATAATCATTATCGTCAAGGATATTTATTTTAGATGAAACACCATGCATAATTTTGTCAAGATGTGAAATTTTGCAGCCGAAATATTCTGCTATGGCTTGATGTCCGAGACAAATACCGAGTATACTTTTAGTTCTATGATATTTTTTAATAATATTAAACATTATATTTGAGTCATTTGGTAAACCCGGACCCGGTGAAAACAGTATTTTTTTATAATCATTGATTTCATCAATATTTACCTTGTCTTTCTTTATTATCTCAAAGGTATTACCTGTCTGCTCAATAAGCTGAGCTAAATTATAAGTAAATGAATCATAATTATCAATGATTAATATTTTCATAAGTTTGTATTTCTGATTTTTTACTTTTTCACTTTAGCCTTTCCTATGCTTGTCAGTGAGAAATGCAAAGTCAATGTCCTATTTAAATCTAAAATCTAAATTCTAAAATCTAAAATCTAAATTCCCTCTGGTTATTGATATTTATTATTATCTTAATATTTTTGCAAAATTAATAATTTGTTTTTCTATAATTGCATTATGATTTCAAAAAACATAAAAGATTATATAAAAAGAAGAATGAATGACCTTGGTAACAAAAAAATTCCTTTTTTATTCATTATAAATTTTGACATTACCGATTCTTTTATTTGTCCTATAAAAGATATTGACAGCAAAAAAATTAAGTATGATGTTAATGGATTTACAAATTGTGATATTTCAAAAAAAACATTTCCCAAACAATTTTATTTTAAAAAATTTAATCTTGATTTTGATGAATATAAAACTGCTTTTAATAAGGTGATGTATAATTTACGGCAGGGTAATTCATATCTCGCAAATTTAACTTTCCCAACAAAAATTGAGACTAATTTGAACCTTGAGGACATATTTAATCACAGTGAAGCAAAATATAAATTGTATTATAAAAATAAATTTGTGGTTTTTTCACCGGAGATATTTGTTCAGATAAAAAACAAAAAAATATTCTCTTTTCCCATGAAAGGCACTATTGATGCTTCCATTGCTGATGCTGAAAATATAATTATCAACGACGAAAAAGAGCTGGCAGAACATTATACTATTGTTGATTTGATTAGAAATGATTTGAGCATTATCTCAAAAAATGTGAAAGTAGATAAATTTAGATATATTGACAAATTAAATACATGTGATAAACAGCTTTTGCAGGTTAGTTCTCAGATTTCAGGAGAGTTGTACGATGATTATAATTCGGCATTAGGAGATATTATTACTTCTATGTTGCCTGCCGGGTCAATAACAGGCGCTCCTAAAAAGAAAACCGTAGATATTATTAAGGATGCTGAAAATTATGACAGGGGATTTTATACAGGCATTTTTGGTATTTTTGATGGAATAAACCTTGATAGTTGTGTTATGATACGTTTTATCGAAAAAACTGATAAGGGGTTTATTTATAAAAGTGGTGGCGGCATCACTGTTAACAGTAATTTAAATTCCGAATATAATGAATTAATTGATAAAGTTTATGTGCCTCTTAATAGAAACAATAAAAGTCTTTGATAAAAAATTATTTAATATTAATTTTCATAACCAAAGATTTAATAAAACAAGAACAGAATTATTCAATTCTAATAATTTTATTAATATTAATGATGTTATAAAATTCCCTGATAATCTTGATAAAGGGCTTTATAAATGTAGAATATTATATAATGAAAAAATAAGGAATGTAGAGTTTTTCCCCTATCAAATGAAAAATATTAAATCATTAAAAATAGTTTTTTCAGATAATATTGACTATTCGTATAAATATAATGACAGAAAAGAGATAAATAATTTGTATGCAAAAAGGGGCAATTGTGATGATATCCTGATAGTTAAAAATTCAATAATAACAGACACATCATTTTGTAATATTGTTTTTTATGACGGTAAGAAATGGGTTACACCTTCAACACCTCTTTTGAAAGGAACAAAAAGAGAAAAATATCTTAAAGAAAAAATTATAACAGAATCTGATATTTCTGTTAATAATTTGAAATATTTTTCAAAAGCTATGTTGATAAATGCTTTTCTTGATTTCGATGTGTACAGAACAATTCCAATTGAGAATATTATTTAAAGGGGATTTTAACAATTCCACTTAAAAGCTAAAATAATTAATGTAAAATAAATTTTGTATTAATTATTTATATTATTTTGCAGCCGGAATGAAAATCATATATAAAAGATCAGATATAAAAGATAAGGTTAAAGCATTAAAAGCTAATGGCTTAACAATAGGATTTGTTCCTACTATGGGTGCTTTACATCAGGGACATCTTTCGTTAATAAAAAAAGCTAAGTTGCAAAATGATATTGTTATTTGCAGCATTTTTGTTAATCCCATTCAATTTAATAATCAGCAAGACCTTGAAAAATATCCGAGAGATTATGAGTCTGACCTGAAAAAGCTTGAGAATTTAGACTGTGATTTGGTGTTTATGCCTGACGTTGAAGAAATGTATCCTGAACCTCCAACACAAAAATATGATTTTGGTTTTCTTGATAAAGTTATGGAAGGTAAATTCAGACCGGGACATTTTAATGGCGTTGCTACTGTTGTTCATAAATTTTTTGATATCATTGAACCTGACAAAGCATATTTTGGTGAAAAAGATTTTCAGCAGCTTACAATAATTAAACGTCTTGTTAAAGATTATAATATTCCTGTTGAGATAGTGCCTTGCCCGATAGTCAGAGAGAGTGATGGGCTTGCAATGAGCTCCCGAAATCTAAGACTTACAAAAGAACAAAGAATCCAAGCCCCATATATTTATCAAACTTTATTAAAAGCAAAAGAAAATTATAAAAAATTTTCAGTTATTGAATTAAAAAATTGGATTAAGGAAGAAATAAATAAAAATTCTTTTATGAAATTAGAGTATGTCGAAATTGTTGATATGCAAACACTTCATTCTGTAAACAATTATAATGACATTAAAAATCTTATCATTTGTATAGTTGTTTTTCTTGGAGAAATACGCTTAATAGATAATATTAAATTATTTTATTAATTTTGTAAAGTTATGCAGATAGAAATATTAAAATCTAAAATTCATAAAGTAAAAGTTACAGAGGCTAATTTACAGTATATTGGCAGTATTACGGTTGATGAAGACCTGATGGATGCTGCAAATATTATTGAAAATGAAAAAGTTCAGGTTGTAAATATTAACAATGGCGAGCGTATTGAAACTTATGTTATTAAAGGCAAAAGAGGTTCGGGCATTATCTGTCTTAACGGTCCTGCTGCTCGCAAAGCAGAAATTGATGATGTTATTATTATTATTTCTTATGCTTCAATGGATTTTGAAGAGGCTAAGACTTTTGTGCCTTCTGTAGTTTTTCCTGATGATAATAATAAAATAAGATAACTTTTTGAAAAAAAAACTTTTTACATTTTTTAAAATTATTTTTTTCCTATCAATAGGTATACTGTTTATTTGGTTGTTTCTGAAAGATTTAACTCCCGGACAAAAAAAAGATATTCTTATTTCAATTAAAAGTGCAGATTACAGATGGATAATTTTGTCAATAATTTTTGGTTTTACCAGTCATGTATTAAGAACCTTGCGATGGATGATACTGATGGAACCACTTGGATATAACCCAAAGTTTATAAATGTATTTTTTTCTGTTTTTATTGGATATTTCGCTAACCTTGCATTACCTCGTCTCGGTGAAGTGAGCCGTTGCGGTGTGCTTGCCAAGTATGAAAAAATACCGTTTCAAAAATCCTTCGGCACTGTTGTTACAGAGAGGGCTTTTGATATGTTTATTTTTATCATTTTATTTTTAGTGAATTTTGCAATTCAGTTTAAAAGACTTAATGTTTACGTTCATGATAAAATTTATTTAAAACTATCCGACAAATTTTTAGGGCTTTTTAGCCCTCACCTTATTTGGGCTGTTTTAATATTGATAATTTTTATTTTTGGTTTTATTATTTACAGACAGAAATCAAAAGACACTAATTTATATAAAAAAGTAAAACATTTATTTGTCGGCTTTTGGGAAGGTATTAAGTCGCTTATAAAAATTAAAAAGCCTAGATGGTTTATTTTCTATACTGTTGCAATTTGGACATTATATCTTTTTATGACCTATATTTGTTTTAATTGTATTCCCGAAACAAGTGGTCTTGGTTTAAATGCAGGCTTTGCAGTTTTAATATTCGGCTCAATTGGAATTATTCTTGTACAAGGTGGTATTGGCGTTTATCCTGCTATTGTTGCTGAGACATTATATCTCTATGCAATTTCTGGTACAGCAGGCTATGCCTTAGGTTGGATACTCTGGCTCAATCAAACTATTATGATTATTTTTGCAGGCTCATTATCTTTAATTTTGATACCTGTTTTTAATAAAGATTGAAATAATATAAATACCTGAAAGAATATGTAAAAATGTGCACTTATTCTAATAAATATTGTATTTCTGTTTTTTTTTATAACTTGCCTTTAATTTATTAAATACTTTAGACGTATGAAAAAATTAGACCATATTAAATCGAAAATATTTTCCATTGATGATATTAAAACAAAATTGGCATTATGGAGATTTAAAGACAGAAGAATAGTTTTTACTAATGGCTGTTTTGATATTCTTCACCTTGGCCATATTGATTATTTATCTAAAGCTGCCGACCTTGGTAATATACTTATTATTGGATTGAATAGTGATGTGTCTGTTAAAAAAATTAAAGGTAACAACAGACCAATCATGGATGAAAAATCAAGAGCTGCAATTTTAGCTTCTATATCTTTTGTTGATGCTGTTGTCATTTTTGATGAGGAGACTCCTTATAATTTGATAAATCTTGTGAAACCGGATGTCCTTGTTAAAGGTGATGATTATAAACCCGAAGATATTGTGGGCTATGATATTTTAAAAACTTATGGCGGTAAGGTTATTACTTTAGATTTCCTTCCCGGTTATTCAACAACAGCTATTGAAAAAAAAATAAAAAACAACTAACAGATAATTTGAAATTATTATCTTTATCTCTGATTTTTTATAAAAATACACAATTATGTCGAAGATTAAAACTATGTTTTATTGCCAAAATTGTGGCGCTCAGTCATCAAAATGGATTGGCAAATGTCCTGCTTGCGGCGAATGGAATACTTATGTAGAAGAAGTTATACAAAGAGATGATGATAAAAATGAGCTTCATGGTTTTGTTATTGACTCAATTGCTAAACCCGAATTAATAGGAGAAATAAGTGTGGACTCTGAAAAAAGAATAAATACTTTTGATGATGAGTTAAATCGTGTTCTTGGTGGAGGAATAGTCCCCGGGTCGCTGGTATTGGTAGGAGGAGAACCTGGCATTGGTAAATCAACACTCTTGCTTCAGGTGGCACTTAATATTAAAAAAATTAAAGTGCTATATATTACAGGTGAGGAAAGTGCACAACAAATAAAAATGCGTGCCGACAGAATCGGTATTAAAAATAATGATTGTTTAATATTAACAGAAACATCTACTAAAAATATTTTTTCACAAATAGAAATAATAAAGCCTGACTTATTAATTGTTGACTCAATACAAACATTACACACAGATATTATAGAATCTTCGGCAGGCAGCATTTCACAAATTAGAGAATGTGCTTCTGAATTACAGAAGTTTTCAAAATTAACAAATACTCCTGTTTTCCTTATCGGACATATTACAAAAGATGGTAATCTTGCAGGTCCTAAAATATTAGAACATATGGTTGACACTGTTTTACAGTTTGAAGGGGATAGAAATTATGGATTCAGAATTTTGCGTTCTGTTAAAAACAGGTTTGGCTCAACATCAGAATTAGGAATATACGAAATGCAAAATACAGGATTACGTCAGGTTACAAATCCTTCTGAAGTGCTTATCTCTGAAAGAGATGAAAATGTCAGTGGAGTATCCATAGCTTCTACAATGGAAGGAATGCGTTCGATGTTGATAGAAGTGCAGGCACTTGTGAGTACTGCTGCCTATGGCACTCCTCAGCGTTCTTCTACAGGCTTTGATACCCGCAGACTTAATATGTTGCTTGCAGTTCTTGAAAAACGTTGCGGCTTTAAATTGGGAACAAAAGATGTCTTCCTTAATATTGCAGGTGGTATTAAAGTTGATGACCCTGCTATTGACCTTGCTGTGATTATTGCTATTTTGTCTTCTAACCTTGATATTTCTATTGAGAACAATTTTTGTTTTGCTGCTGAAATTGGATTGTCAGGCGAAATTAGACCTGCCAGCAATATTGAGCAAAGAATCTCTGAAGCTGATAAACTCGGTTTTAAAAAAATCTTTATCTCTAAATATAATAAAATTACTTCGGGAACAAAAAACTATAATATTGAAATATGCCTTGTTAAAAAAATTGAAGACATTTTTAAATTTTTATTTTTATAGATTATAATACATTCATGATTTCTCATCCCACGGTATTATCGCAGGTGGACTAAAATATTTTTTTTGTAGTATTCTGTCTCTTTAGCCCAGATTAATTCATCTAATTTTCTAGAATAGAAAATATTATATCAGATTTAAAATAATTGTGGACTTTGGAGTTTTTTTCTCACAAAGCCCACATTTTTTTAATAAAAATTTTGAACTCTCTTGAAAAGATATTTCTTTAAAAAAAAATGCCACAAATTTTCTAATAATCTGTGGCATTTTTGATGATTACTACTTTTCAGAGTGAATTCAGCTTTTAATTTACTAACATCATTTTGTGTCTTACTGAATAATTACCGGATTTTAATTCATAAAAATAAATTCCCGAATTAAGTTTTGTTCCTGAATTATCCCTGCCATCCCAAATAATTGAATGTTCTCCTTTTGAAAACATATTTTCTCTTAAAGTAAATACTTTCTGTCCATTAATATTATAGATATCAAGACATAAATAAGTATCTTCTTTAAGATTAAAATAAATATTTGTATTGTCTTTGAATGGGTTAGGATAATTTTTAGTATTAATTCCATCATTATTCACATAATTGTTAACACCAACAAAACCTGCATCCAAACCACCTGACAAGCAATATACTTCGCCTAATCTGCCACCTACAACAACTTCCATAGAACCATCTCCTGTAATATCAGGCATAGTAGCAATAGCATCAACAGGAGAGCTGATATGAACTTTTTTAATCTCATCACCATTAGTTCCATCAAGATAATAGCAATAATTATTAGAATATAAAGTACCAATAACAACATCGTTAACAGCATCGCCATTAACATCATTTATTCTTGCTACGCACCATGATTTATCATCAAGAGATTTGTTCCAAATAACAGCACCGGTAAAACCATCAATTACAATACCTGATTTCCCGCTATGAGCAACTAAAATGTCATCATGATAATCATTATTAACATCATCCATTTTTTCAAAGCGTAAAATAACATTATAGCCTATTGAACTTGAATAAATCACGGAACCGTCAACAGGATTTATCAAATAATAATTACCTGAAAAATCACCTGCAATAATATCATTAATACCATCATTATTAACATCATCTAATTGTAATAGAGCCCATACAGAAGTGGAGTTTACTAAATAAGTCCACAAAATATTACCATTAGAACCGTCAATACCATATATTTTACCTTGTGATTCATCTTGGTTTGAAGCACCTGCAACAACATCGGGTTTTGAGTCATTATTAAAATCTTCAACACCTAGAACAGAAAAAACAGGACCACCTGTATTTGTTTCCCATATAGAATTACCTGTAACTGCATCTAAGCAATAAACTCTTTTAGGACCTGTGTTATCAGCATCATTACCTGTTGCAGCTAAGACATCTTCAAGACCATCATCATTATAATCAAAGTCAGAACTTACCTGATACACCCAGCCTCCTCCACCATATTCATGAGTATCGTGTTTCCAGATAGTAGCACCTGTTTTACCTGATATGGCAATAATAGATCTGTCTCCCCAGGCAGTCCCAACAGCAATATCCTGATAACCATCACTATCAATATCTTTAATTGTAATAATATTGCTTTGGTTATATACTGAGCCGGCAAATATCTCTTTCTCCCATAAAACATCGCCCGTAACAGATGAGTTTCCATTGAAACATCTTATGCAGTCATCTTCAGAACATACAATAATATCATCAACTTCATCGCCTGTAATGTCCTTAATAGATTTAATGGCTTTTGGACTGTTATCATAACCATTATCAATCTGATAATGCCATAAGTTATCACCTATAGGATATTGAGAATCATCGCCAAAACCTTGTATTAAAATTTCAAAAGGGCTATGTGTATCGTCATTTGAATAAACAGATATTGTAGCATTATACTGAATATTTTCATCAGGATTAAACCAAATACCTATTTTATTTAAATCAAGAGTTGCAATAGAAACAGGAAAATTAATAGAATTGTCAACAATAAAATGAGCATCAGAAGAAGATATACTATCAATTATCAAGTTTTGGTCGCCATAATTTTGTATTTGTACAAACCAACGAGTAAAAGCATTAATTCTGATATTTTCAAAATCATGATTATTTTCAACAAGAGATATTCTTGCACCTGAATAAACTGCATAAGCTGTTAAGGTTATATCAACATTAGGATTAACAGGATCGTTTGAATTAATAACAGCCACATCATTTAAAGGACCGAACTCAACCGGAGAATAAATTAAAGGTATTTGAAAAGAGCTTCCTGGAGTAACGGTTTGAGGGAAAGTGATACCACAACTAAGTACTGAATTAGGATTATTAAAGCTAACACCATTTATAATTAAATCGGCAGTACCGCTATTAAAAATATTAGCATTCCACGAAGGAGTATTTCCAATGGTAACAATCCCATAATCGTGGTTATCATCAATAACATTAATTGCAGGAGTTCCTCCACCTGAGAGATCAATTTTATAAAGTTTACTTTCAGTTTGTACCTGACCATCGCAATACCAAAGATATTGTCCATCGAAAACAACACCTGAAGGTTTAATATTTTCAGAAGCATGGCTTTCAAGAATATTACCTGACTGGTCGATTTTATAGAGCATATTTGCATCATAATCAGCTACCCAAATATCGTTATCCTGTATACAAATGTCCCATGGTTGCGCATTAGGAGCAGGAATTTGAGATAATACATTTCCTTGATTATCCATTTTATATATAGAGCCATCAGGGTCATAATAAGCTGAAGCCCAAAAATTGCCATTGTCATAAGCAATACCGGACATATATGTAGTAGGTAATTCAAATTGAGATAATATTGAACCTGTTTGATCAAACTGGACAGCAATAGCAGGAGTATATGAGCCTGTTCTGTCAGTAGTCCACAAATACTGACCATCATAAGTTAAACCATAAGCTTTATCAAACTGACCTGCACAATACTGTTCGTAACTGCCATCAGCAGGGTTGATTTTATAAATAATGTTATCATCCCCGGGAGCAGAATATAAACCGCTATACAAATACGTGCCGTCAAAAGCCAAACCTGAGGCTTTTCCCGGGATAGTATAAGTAGCCAACACTGTCCATTCTTTGCTTTTTGTGTCTTGTTTTTTTAATGTTTTACCTGTGTTTCCTTCAACTCCGATAATTGAAGATAAGAAACATAAAATTAGTAATAAGTATTTTTTTTTCATATTTTAATTTTTTTAGTTAATAATTTGATTATCTATACTCAATTAACAAAATTAAAAAAAATACAGAAGTAAAGCAAATAAAAAAGGCTGTTAAAATTAACAGCCTTTTTTAGATTTTATATATATTATTTTTTTTAGAAATTAACTCTTAAAGAGAAGTTAACATTACGTCCCCAACCTAAGAAACCGGCAAAGTTTTCGCTATTGTGAGCGTATTGATGGTTAGAATCACGTTGAGCATTATCCCAACCTTCAGCCCAATATTCAGTATCAAGAGCATTATATACATTAGCACTTGCATATGATCTTAAACCTGCAATTTTAAATGCAAATCCTGCACGAAAATCAAGAACATTATAACTAGGAAGTTCATAAGAATTTACACCAGCTTCATCTTCATATTTTCTTCCTTCAGGATCGAATTTTGAATAAAGTTTATCATAATATACCCAGTTAGCGCCTAAATCAATTTGCTTAGTAACCTGCCATTTAGCAGCAATACCTAATTGAGTTTGAGGAGCATCAGCAATTCTTAAATCTTTAGTATAAATAGCGGCTTCACCAATAGGTTGACGGTTATCATCATAAATAGTAATATCAACATCATTGCTATAATACCATTTTCCTAATGATAATTGACCTGCAAGTTGAAAGTCTTTAGTAACATTAGCGTTTAATTCTGCTTCAACACCATAGTGGATTTCTTCAAGACCTTGGAAATAAACAGTACTACCAGCACCTGTATTAGGATCAGTATAATAACCATCTAACCATCTGTCTTTCCATGAAGTATAATAACCATTAATTCTTGCACTAATATATTTACCGTTATAACCATAACCAATTTCACCAGCCATAACCTTTTCAGTAGTATATTCAGAGTTTACATCATTTGAATAGTTAATAAAAACATAATCAAAGAAAGGAGCACGAGCATAATAACCAGCATTAATGAAAACATTATTATTTTCGTTTAAGTTATAGTTTAATCCTGTTTTAAAATTGTAACCAATTTGAGATTCCCAATCAGATTCAACACCTTCGTAATCGGCTTCTTCCAAGTAAACATTATCGTCATAATTAAAATAATCAATACGTTTGTACCATGTATCAGAAGCAGAAGCAGCAATAAAAGAGGAGAAATTACCGGCAGAATATTCTAATTGTGAAAATAAACCTGCATAAGAAACAAAACCATCATTAAAATAATCTATTTTATCGCCAACCTGAGCTCTTGAATTACCACTTTTATAAGATTTGTATGAGTCATCCCAATAATCACCACCTAATAAGTCTCTAACTTCACGATAGTGCATACCTTTGTAGTAACGACCGTCAAAACCTGCAGTTAATTTTAAATTATCGCTAAGATCATAATTTAAAGTAGAAAGAATACCAAACCAGTTGTGACTGTTTACAGAGTTTCTAAGAATTTGTTTTGAACCATCATATATAGTAGAAGTATCATTAGCATAAACAGCTTCACCGGCAGCGTTATAACCAGATTCATTAGCATCTCTTGAAAGATTCCAGTCGTACCATCCGTTAGCAGTTTTGTTAACATTGTATTTATACCATCCCTGACCAAGAAGTCCGGAACCACCACCACGGCCAAAGCTTACGTAAGCAGAAGTAGATAAGAAAGCTTTATCAGAAATATTCCAGTACCAGTTTAAAGCTATTTGTGGTTTATGATAATAATTTGTTTTTTCACACATTTTTTTACCATCAAGATAACCCCAGCCTGAGTTGTATTTATTACCATATTTTTCTTTAGTTTCTTCAGATAAAGCATGATATTTATCACCAACACGTTGACCATGTTTTTGAGGAGCACCAATAGCAGTAAAAACTAATTGATGATTTTTATTAATTTGTTTACTGATAGAAAGGAAATAACTCCAAGCATCAATCCAAGTAGCATCAATGTAACCATTACCTTCAGTACGAGAACCAATAAAAGAAACAGCCCAACCGCCTTTCATAAGACCAGTGTTTAAACCAAGTTTTGTTTTCTTAGTTCCATAATCAGTAAATGAACTTGAAATAAAACCACCTTTTTTAGCGTCAGTAGTTTTAGTAATAATATTAATAGTACCACCAACAGAGTTGATAGCAAGTTTAGAAGCGCCAAGACCTCTTTGTACCTGCATAGTACGAGTAGCATCAGAAAGACCTGACCAGTTTGACCAATAAACCCAACCGTTTTCCATATCATTAACAGGGATACCGTTAATCATAACAGCAACATTTTTTTGGTCGAAGCCACGAACATTAATACGAGAATCACCAAAGCCACCACCTTGTTTAGTAGCATAAACACCAGGAGTCATTTTCATAACTTCAGGGAATTCCTGATTTCCTAATTCTCTTTCAATGGTTTTAGCAGAAACTGCACTAACAGCAACAGGTGTTTTCCTTTGAACAGCAACATCAGCAAATATGTTGATTTCATTCAATGCAATAGCATTTGATTTAAGTAAAATTTTTCCTAAATCAATAGTTTTACCATCTACTACATTAATAGTTTTTGTTTGAGGAGCATATCCTATAAATGAAATATTTAAAGAGTATTCGCCTGCAGGTGCTTTAAAAATAAAACTACCATCTAATACAGTTGTTGTCCCTGTAGTTGTGCCTTCTAAAATGACAGTTGCACCAATTAAACCTTCATTATTGTCAGCATCAAGGATTACACCTTTAATATAACCCTGTGAAAATGTCATTAACGAAAACAACATTAAAGTAAAAATCAATAAAAATTTGTTTGCTTTTTTCATAAGTTAAAAATTTTAGTTAATAATTTATTTATTAGTTTTTAAAAATAATATTCTTCATAATTTAAAATTAAGAGAACAATAAAAGTATTAATTAATCTTAAAAAAAAAAGAAAATATAAATAAAAGTTATTTACAATTTAACAAACACATAATTAAATAAAATACAGATATTTAAAAAGTGGTTGCAAATAATAGTTAATAAAAAAAAGGGGTGAATAATAGAAAATGACTTGCTTTTTAATATAAAAAATATTAAAAAGCGGAGAGAGGGGGATTCGAACCCCCGGTTCCGTCAACCGGAACAACTGTTTTCGAGACAGCCCCGTTCGACCACTCCGGCATCTCTCCAAATAAAGGTAAAAAAAAAGAAGGAATATATCCTTCTTTTTTTAGCGGAGAAAGAGGGATTCGAACCCCCGGAGGTGTGACCCTCAACGGTTTTCAAGACCGCCGCATTCGACCACTCTGCCATTTCTCCGCTGCAAAAATACAATAATTTTCTTATCTCCAATTTTTTTTAAAAAAAATATTTATTTTTATTTGATATGCTTTATTAAAACACAAATTCACAATTATTTATATTCTGTTAATCCACAGATTTAGTTCTGATTATTATATTTATTTTGGTTTTATTAGTTTTTACTATATTTTTGTAATATTATAATTTAATTATTTAACCTATGAAAAAGTCAATATTTTTAATTGCTACTTGTTTCTTGTTATTTTTTAACATAAATAATAATATAGCGGCAAAAAATTTAAAGGCAAATTTGTCTTACGCCAGATTTTTTAATCCCTCCAAGGGTCCATATATAGAAACTTATTTATCTGTTTTTGGAAATAGTATTGTCTATACTAAAAATGATAATAATAAATTTCAGGGTAGTATTAATATAATTATGCTTTTCAAACAAAATGATACTATTGTAAAAATAAGTAAATACAATTTAAATAGCCCTGAGATTACTGATACTCTTAATACAAATTTTAATTTTATCGACCAGCAAAGATTTTTGCTTCCAAATGGTAAATATGATGTTGAAATTCAAATCTCTGATAATAATTCAACAAATAAACCTTTTAAAACTCTTGTTAAAATAGACATTGATTTCCCTGATGATAAAATATCAATATCAGATATTGAATTAGTTAATTCATATACAAAGACAAAAGAAGAAAATATTTTAAGTAAAAACGGTTTCGATATTGTACCCTTTATATTTAACTTTTACCATGAACAAAAAGACACATTATTATTTTATTCGGAAATCTATAATACTGATAAATATTTTGGCAATAATGAAAAATTTTTAATTCGATATTATATTGAATCATTTGAGACACAGAAACAAATATCCTCGTTTGTAAAATATAAAAGAGCAACGTCAAATCCAATAAACATATTATTTAACAAAATACACATCAAAGAATTACCATCAGGTAATTATAATCTTGTTGTAGAAGTAAAAGACAAAAAAAATAATCTTATAACATCAAAAAAAACATTTTTTCAAAGAAGCAATCCAAAAGTACAATTTGATATTAATGATATTTCAGCATTAAGCACTAAAAATACATTTGCAGATGAATATAATAATATTGACACATTAAAAGAATGTGTTAAAACACTAATTCCCATAGCAACAGGTAATGAGAAAAATTTTATTTACAGAGTAATGGATAAAACCGATTTATCTACCATTAAACAATTTTTTCTAAATTTTTGGTTAAAAAGAAACAGTACAAATCCTAAAATGGCATGGTTAAAATATTTAACTCAAGTAAATACTGTTAATGAATCATTCAGAACTCTTGTGAAAAAAGGTTATGAGACAGACAGGGGAAGAGTATATTTACAATACGGGCCTCCAAACTCAATTACTAAACGACATCATGAACCAAGTGCATACCCCTATGAAATTTGGCATTATTATAATATTGACGGTCAAAGCAATAGAAAATTTGTTTTTGTTGCCAATGACTTAGTAACAAATGATTTTTTCATTATCCACTCTAATGTTATTGGTGAAATTTCTAATTACAGATGGAATATATTGATTCATAGAAGAACAGGAGATGCTAAGGACATTGACCAGGAAAATATTATTAACTACTGGGGCAATAAATCAAGGCAATATTACGATTTCCCTGAATAAAGTTTTAATTTTATATTCAAATTTATGTTTATAATATATTTTTTATTTACTGTTATTACTTGGTTTATATCAATTCTGCCTTTTAGGGTTTTATATATTGTTTCCGACTTATTATATTTTAATCTGTATTATATCTTCAAATACAGGAGAGCTGTTGTGTATAAAAATCTCAGAAACTCCTTTACTGAAAAAAGTAAAATTGAGATTAAAAAAATTGAAAAACAATTTTATAAAAATCTTTCAGATGTTATAGTTGAGGTAATAAAGACTCAAAATATGACAGAGAAACAGATGAAAAAAAGGTTTACATTCACAAATTTAAATATCTTAGAAGCTCTGTATAAAAACAATAAAAGTATAATAGCATGTATGGGTCATTGTGGAAACTGGGAATGGCTGGGACCTGCATTGCATTTACGCATAAAACATGAGGGAAAAGCTGTAATAAAGCCATTAAGTGATAAATTTTTCGATAAATATATGTTCAAGCTAAGGACTAAGTTTACTAAAAATCCTGATTGTCTGATATCACATAAACATGCTTTTAAAATTATTTTAAAAAATAGAAATAAATTAACATTAAATATTTTTGTTGCAGATCAAACTCCCTTGAAAAAAAACAGTAAATACTGGACCAAATTTCTTAATCAGGACACTTCATTTTTTTTAGGACCAGAAAAGATTGCAAAAACACTTGATTTTGCTGTTGTATTTTTAGATATTCAAAGAGTTAATCGCGGTTATTATAATATTGAAATTATTAAAATTACCGATGAGCCTAAAAAAACAGATGAATATGAAATAACACAAAAATTTCATAACCTACTTGAAAAAAGTATAATTAAACATCCTGATAACTGGCTATGGTCACATAGAAGGTGGAAACATAAAAAAGATTAATAAATATTGAAAACAGCTGTTGTAATATTGAATTGGAACGGGCAAAAATTTCTTGAGAAATTTTTGCCTAATGTTATAAAATATAGTAAAAATTATGCAGAAATAATTATTGCTGATAATGCTTCAACAGATAATTCTATTAGCTTTTTACAGAAAAATTTTCCGGAAATTAAAATTATAAAATTTGATGAAAACTTTGGATTTGCCGAAGGATATAATAAAGCATTAGAGCAAATTGATGCCAAATATTTTATATTATTAAATTCTGACGTTGACGTTACAAAGCATTGGATAGAGCCTGTAATTGAAATGATGGAGAAAGATGAAAAAATTGCAGCCTGTCAACCAAAAATATTATCATATTCCGAGCCTGAAAAATTTGAATATGCCGGTGCTGCCGGGGGTTTTATCGATAAATTCGGTTTTCCTTTTTGCAGGGGCAGAGTATTCCAATCTCTTGAAATCGACAACGGACAGTATGATGATGCTACTGAAATATTCTGGGCTACAGGTGCCTGTTTATTCGTTAAAGCTGAATTATACAAAAACATTGGAGGTTTTGATAACGATTTCTTCGCTCATATGGAAGAAATTGACTTATGCTGGAGATTGAAAAATGCAGGCTTTAAAATAATTTATTGCCCTGATTCTAAAATTTATCACGTTGGCGGTGGTACTTTACCTAAAAGCTCCTATATAAAAAACTATCTTAATATTCGCAATAACATTATTATGCTATACAAAAATCTTCCTAAAAACAGATTGATATACACTTTCTTTGTTAGAATAATTCTGGATTTTATAGCTTCATTTAAATTTTTATTCGACAGTGGATTTCTTTCCTTCTTTGCTGTTTATAAGGCTCATTTTAATTTTTATCGCAATATTAAAAAACATACTGTTAAAAGGAAAAACAATTTCTATACCTATCGAAAGGAAAAAAATAAATTATCAAAAATCTATAATAGAAATATTGCTATTGATTATTTTTTATTGAATATACGCAAATTTTCCGATTTGAAAACAAAAAATTTTAACTGATTAATTAAATAATTTTTAATTGTCTAATTATTTACCATTACTAATTAAAAAGCTCTCAATAGCTAATTTATAAGATTTCAAACCAAATCCTATTATAACACCTATTGCATTTATTGCAGTTAAAGAAATATGTCTGTATTCTTCTCTACTAAAAATATTTGAAATATGGACTTCAATAACAGGTGTGGAAATCATTCTTATTGTGTCGGATATAGCTACTGAAGTATGTGAATAACCACCTGCATTTAAAATTATTCCATCGCATTGAGTATCTACCTCCTGCAACTTTTTTATTATCTCTCCCTCTTTGTTACTGAAAAACCATTCTAAATCAATATTTTTACTTTTATATATGTTTTTCAATTCATAAAAATATTCTTTAATATTTTTATTACCATATATTTCAGGTTCTCTTTTACCTATAAATTCTAAATTAGGTCCATTTATTATTATTATCTTCATTTTTTTTATTTTAAAATTTGACATAAATTTATAAAATTAATTATCATTTGCATTGCTATAATTCTATTTTTTTATATACAAAATTACATTTGTTTTAGTATTTTTTTTAAATTGATAAAGTTAATATATTTTTGTATTAACTTGAATATGATATAGCAATTTTTTTTCAATAATTTAATAAAGCCATGAAAATATCAAACAATTTTAAAATTGCAAAAATTGATTATAAATATATGCTTGAGAGAGGATATTCACAAAAATCAATTTTAAAAATCATTGGCGACAGATATATGTTAACAGGTTATGAAAGGACCATGCTTTACAGGGGTGTTACAACAGATGAAAAAGCAAATTACAGATTAAATAAAAAAGCAAATCCCGATGAAATAAAAAATAACGACTTATATATCGACGGATATAATGTTTTGATAACTATTAGCAGCTATTTAAAAGGTAGTCTGGTTTTTATAGGCAATGACGGCTTTTTAAGAGATGCTTCAGAAATACACGGGAAAAAATTAAGAAAAGATTATTTCGATAAATCAATATTACTCTTGCTTGATTATTTGAAAAACCTTGAAATTAAAAATGTATATTTTTTATTTGATACTCCTGTTAATAATAGTGGCAGATTATGTCAGGAGATAAATAATCTTCTTATTAAAAAAAATATTAAAGGAGATGCAAAAACAACAAAATCTCCTGATTTTATTTTAAAAAATATTAATAAAGGTTATTGTGCAACATCGGATTCTGCAATTATCGATGTATCAAAAACAAAAATCTTTGATTTATCGTTTTTTACAATTAAATATTTCTATAATCCTATTTTTTTTAATATCAACGAGCTACATAATAATTACAATCTTTGAGTCAATATTAAAAAATGTTAGTACAAGTTCTTTAACATTATATTATAAAAAAATATTATCTTTGATTTCTTAATAAAAAAAATATTAAAATGGAACAAAAATATAATTGGGAAAATAAAACAATAATAATTGCAGAAGATGTTGAATCAAATTATCAATATTTAAAAGCTGCACTAACAAAAACAAAAATTAATATTTTATGGGCAAAAGATGGCGAGGAAGCCATTAATTTGTTTAAGAATAATAAAATTAATATGATTTTAATGGATATTCAAATGCCTGTACTTAATGGTTTGTTAGCAACAAAAGCAATTAAAAAAATAGACAAAAATGTTCCAATAGTAGCAGTTACAGCATATGCAATGGCAGGTGACAGAGAGAAAAGCCTGGCTGCCGGTTGCGACGATTATGCTGCTAAGCCAATCAGACTAAACGTGTTATATTCATTGATAGAAAAACATTTAATTTAATTTCCCTGTTACATTTTATTTTTTCTACTTAAATAAAAAAAATATATGCAGAAAATATTGATAATTGACGACAATAAAAATAATATAATCTCATTAACTTCTTTAATCCAGGAATATCTCCCAAATATTACAACAATATCTGCATTATCAGGAAAACAAGGCATTGAACTTGCAAAAAAAATAAAACCAAATACTATTCTTTTAGATGTCAGGATGCCTGGTCTTAATGGTTTTGAAACTTCTAAAATACTAAAAAACAATAAGGACACTAAGAATATACCCATAATACTGTTAACCGCTTACGAAATTAATGAAGAAGATAAAATACAGTTATCAAACTGTGGTGCCGATGTATTTTTTGATAAGTTTTATGCCAATAAAAATAAAATACTTATTGCACAAATTAAAGCAATGATTAACATTAACAAAAAAGAAAACGAAATCATTAATAAACAACAAAAATTAGAAGATACACTTTCCATAAAAAACGAAACACTTCAAAGCATTAATTATAAATACAAAACAATTTTTGAAAACTCAGGAACAGGAAATCTTATTGTGGAAAATGACATGACAATCTCTTTATGTAATTCCGAAGCAGAAAAAATATCAGGATATACAAAAAAAGAAATTGAAGGCAAAATGAAATTCTATGAATTTCTGAAAGAGCCATATCTGAGTTTAATGAAGCAATATCATATTGCACGAAGAAAGGGAAATGCAAATACACCTTCAGAATACAAATTTGATTTATTTGACAGATATAACAACTTAAAGAACATATATTTAAAAATCGGTTTAATACCGGAAACACAGCAAACAATAGTTTCTTTAATGGATATTACAAAAACCGAAAAATTAAAAGGTACATTAATAAAAAATAAAATTTATTTTGAAGAACTATTAAAAGTTATACCTGAAGCAGTTGCAATATTAGACAAAGATGGCAATACAATAAAAATAAATAAAAAATTTACTGAATTATTTGGCTATTCTCTTGATGATTTCAAAAACAAAAACTTTGATGAAATAATGTCTCCTGACTATTTAATTAAAGATTCAAAACACATTACATCCAAAACAGGTTTAGGGGAGATAATATCATGCGAAACAAAAAGAAAACATAAAAACGGAAATTTAATTGATGTAGCTCTTATTAGTAATTCATTTGAAATAGCAAAAGGAGACAAATATGTTTTTGGAATATATCATGATATTACAGAAAGAAAAAAATCGGAAATTGAATTAAAAAAATATAATTCAATATTATCCGCCTCTAATGACAGAATGGCTTTTATAGACAAAAATTATATTTATCAAGCTGTTAATAAAGCTTTTTGTAAATTTCATAACTTAAGTTACGATAAAATAATTAATCATCACGTAAAAGACATTATTGGAGTAGACACATTTAATAAAATTTCAAAACCAAATTACGATTTATGTTTTAAAGGTAAAAATGTACACTTTCAAACATGGTATGAATTTCCTGTAAAAGGCAAAATTTATCTTGATGTTGCTCTTACTCCTAATTATGACAATAACAATAATATTATTGGTTTAGCTCTTATAACCAGAGATATCACCAAACTAAAAAACATTCAGGATGATTTAATTATTGCAAAAGAAAGAGCCGAAGAATCAGATAAATTAAAATCAGCTTTTCTTTCAAATATGTCACACGAAATAAGAACTCCAATGAATGCTATTATTGGATTCTCCAGCCTGTTGGCAACACCGGATATTAGTAAAGAAGAAAAAGATGATTATATCAAGCATATTAATATAGCAGCAAACAATCTTCTAATTTTAATTGATGATATTCTTGATATTTCTAAAATTGATGCTAATCAAGTAGTAATAAATAAAACACAAACTAACTTAAACAAAATTTTATACGAAATATATTGCCAGTTTAATGATAATGCGTCTTACTTTGAAAATAAAGATATTAATTTCTTGTTAAATGCAGAATTATTAAATAATGATTTCATTATAAATACTGATGAGTCACGATTAATTCAAATTTTTTATAATTTAATAAACAATGCTTTTAAATTCACAAAAAATGGAATTATTGAATTTGGCTGTTCTAAAATAACAAAAGAAAAAATTGAGTTTTATGTAAAAGATACCGGGATTGGAATTCCTGAAGACAAAATAAATTTCATTTTTGACCGTTTTAGACAAGTAGATGGCTCTCATACAAGAAAATATGGAGGAACAGGCTTAGGACTTGCAATAACTAAAAAACTTATAGAATTATTAGGTGGCGAAATTACAGTTACTTCAAAGCAAAATTTTGGCTCTACTTTTTATTTTTCTCTACCTTTAAATGATGATGTTTCAAATTAATACTTGAATTAATTTTGATTAATATTAATAATGGAATCAATAAATAAAAAATACGACTGGTCTGATAAAACCATTTTAATTGCCGAAGATGTTGAATCAAACTATTTGTTGTTAGAAGTTCTTTTGCGTAAAACCAAAGCTAAAATAATCCGGGCTGAAGATGGCGAAGAAGTTGTTGATATTTTTAAAGCATCAATTGAAAAATCAGATAATAAAAAACCTTTTGATTTAATTCTTATGGACATTAAAATGCCTAAAATGAATGGATATATTGCAACCAGAATAATTAAAAATATTTGCAAAGAAAAAAATATGGATATTCCTATTATTGCTCAAACAGCTTTTGCAATGTCAAATGAAAGAGATCTTAGCATTAAAGCAGGTTGTGACGATTATATCCCTAAACCAATTAGATCATCATTATTATTCGAAATTATTGATAAGTGGATATAACTATGTTTTAAGATGTTATTGTTTAAAGCTGATAAAATAAAAATTATTAATTACACCTTAATTTTATCAGTATTCTTATTTTTTTCTGCAAATACTTTCTCTCAGATAAATACAAAACATTATTTTTTTCTTGGTAAAAATCGTTTATACAACAAACATTATACTCAAGCTATAGAAAGCTTTAATATGGTGATTAAATATAATCCCGAAAATTTTGAAGCTTATTTTTTAAGAGGAATTTCAAAGTTTTATTTAGAAGATTTTAAAGGTGCAATAGTAGATTTTTCTCAAACTATTAATCTTAATCCTTATTATGTTAATGCTTTTTTATACAGAGGATTCTGTTTTGATAAACTTAAAAAATATTCTTATGCTCTTAATGATTATAACAAAGCTATTTTGTTAGACAGTTTAAATGCCAACATATACATTAACAAAGGCTATACTTTACTAAACATAAAAAAATATAATGAAGCCGTTAATAATTTTTCAAAAGCAATAAAATTAAATCCTAAAAATTCCGACACATATTTAAACAGAGCATCTGCATATATTGCCCAAAAAAAATATAATAAAGCTATAAAAGATTGTAATTCTTCATTAAAAATTAATAGTTTTAACAAAAATGCTTTTCTAAACAGAGGTATTATAAAATATTTAACCAAAGATTATAATGGTGCTTTAACTGATTTTAATTCTTCCGCTAAAATCGATGATTTTAATTCTAAAACATTTTTTTACAGAGCCTTAACATATTATAAGCTTAAAAATTATAACCTTGCATTAAACGATTTCAATAAAGTTCTTAAAATTGACTCTACAAATTCGTTGACATATTATAATATTGCGATATTAAAAACCGATTTAAAAAAATATAAAGACGCTATTGAAGGATATAATATGGTTTTAAAATATAACCCTAAAAATATTCTTTCGTATTACAACAGAGGTATTTTAAAATATAAGACAAAAGATTTTTATGGAGCTATTGGCGATTTTAGTAAAACAATAAACATTTATCCTGATTTTGTCAGAGCATACATTAACAGATCAATAGTTAAGAAAGAAATCAATGATAAAAAAGGAGCTGAGCAGGATTATAATAAAGCAATGGAAATTGTTGAAAAACATAAAAACTCCCCAAATATTTATAGTAAAACCGATTCTGCTTATTTTTCTAAAATTTTAGATATTTCTGCTGAATTTAATGATAATTTTGATAATGCTAATAAGAAAATTCAAAATAAAAATATTCATATACAATTAGAGCCTGCATTTTTTATCACTTTTATAAAAAAAGATTCAATATTTAATAAAACCGAACATTATCTCAAAAAAATTCATGATTTTAATCTCGATGAAAATCATGAGTTCACCATATTTTTATCTAATAAACCAACAATTAATTATTCTGCAGAATATTTAAAAAAAATACAGATCACATCAAATAAAAAAATTGAACAAAATCCTTACGATCCTTTTCAATATTTTTATTTAGGAATATTAAATGATTTAAAACATAATTACGACTCAGCAATAATATATTACAATAAAGCTCTTAAACTTAATCCATCCTTTAGCCTGGCATATTTAAACAGAGCTTATTCAAAATTTAAATCAACAGAAGACAAATACATTAAAAAACTATATTCAGAAAAAATAATAATTTCATTCAATAATCCTTCTGATAAAATTATTAATAAATATAATGAAATTCCCGATTATTCGCAGACATTAAATGATTTGAATAAAATTATTAAAATTAATGCAAAATGTAGTTACGCATACTTTAACAGAGGGAATATCAAATGTAAAATGAGAAATTTTAAAGAAGCAATATCAGATTATTCTATGGCAATAGCATTAAATCCCGAATTAGCAGAAGCATATTATAACAGAGCCTTAATTCTAATATTTCTTAATGACACTTCAAACGCATACTCTGACTTGAGTGTAGCAGGAGAACTTGGCTTAAAAAAAGCATATAATATTATTAAAAGATATTGCAATTAAAAAATACAACAAATAATTGTAACCATTTTAAACTTTTTCCGTTAATAATAATTATATTATTCTATTTTTTTATTCTTTAAACAAATATATGCGACAATTAAAAATAATCAAACAAGTAACAAACAGATCAACCGCCTCAGTAGATAAATACCTTCAGGAAATTGGAAAAGTTGAATTAATCACAGCAGACGAAGAAGTTAAATTGGCACAAAAAATTCATCAAGGTGATGAAGATGCATTGGAAAAATTAATAAAAGCAAATTTACGTTTTGTGGTTTCTGTATCTAAACAATACCAAAATCAAGGACTATCACTCCCCGATTTAATTAATGAAGGAAATCTTGGTCTGATAAAAGCAGCCCGTCGTTTTGATGAAACCAGAGGTTTTAAATTTATTTCTTATGCTGTTTGGTGGATACGACAGTCAATATTACAAGCTTTAGCCGAACAATCACGTATTGTCAGATTGCCATTAAATAAAATTGGAAGCATTAACAAAATTAAAAAAGCTTCTAATTTACTTGAACAAAAATTACAACGGAAACCTACTATTAAAGAAATAGCTGACTTTTTAGATATTAGTATTACAGAAATAAAAATTGCATCTAAAAATTCAAATCGTCATATTTCTATGGATGCGCCTTTAATACAGGATGAAGACAATACTATGTACGACGTGATTAGAAATAACGATATTACAAACCCTGACACAGAATTGTTGAACGAATCATTAAGATCGGAAATTAACAGAGTTATTTCAAATCTTCCAATACGGGAAAGTAATATCATAAAATTATATTATGGTCTTGACAGCAGAAGTCCAATGACACTTGAAGAAATTGCTGAAGCAATTAATCTTACTCGCGAACGCGTTCGTCAGATAAAAGAAAAAGCTATAAGAAAATTAAAAAATTCTTCTAGAAATAAATCTTTAAAATCATATCTTGGATAATTTGATTATCTTTATTTTTTTTTAACCTTTAAATATTTTTATTATGCCTAACGAAGAAATTAACAAAAAGAAAGTATTATCTGTTACTATTATTGTAATAGCTGTTATCTTAGTAATTGTTTTTTGGAATAAAATGACTGTTACTGTTGAGGCTGGTCATGCCGGAGTATTATTTAAAACTTTTAGTGGTGGTGTTGACACTGAAAAAACTTATAGCGAGGGATTTCATTTTATTGCCCCATGGAATAAAATGTATAAATATGAAACTCGACAACAAGAAACTTCTGAAACTATGAAAGTGCTTTCATCAAATGGTCTGGAAATTACTGTAGATGTATCTGCCTGGTATAAACCTGAGTTTTCTAAACTTGGCTTCTTACATTCAAGAATTGGGACTGATTATCTGAATAGAATTATCATCCCAAGTCTTAGAGCTTCAGCCAGAAGTGTTATTGGAAGATACACTCCCGATGAGCTTTACTCTATTAAAAGAGATGTTATACAAGATGAAATTTATACTGAATCAAAAGACATGTTATCAAAAAAATATATTTCTCTTGACAAAGTACTTATCCGTGCTGTCATCCTCCCTCCTACTATCAAACAAGCTATTGAGAGCAAACTAAAACAAGAACAAGAATCTCTTGAATATAAATTTAAACTCGAGAAAGCTACTCAGGAGGCTGAAAAACAAAGAATTGAAGCTGAGGGTAAGGCTATAGCCAATAAAATTATTAATGCCAGCTTAACTGATAAAGTTCTTAGGGAAAAAGGTATTCAGGCTACTATAGAACTCGCTAATTCTAATAATACTAAAATTGTTATTATTGGAAACTCCAAAGATGGAATGCCTCTTATTTTAGGAGATACTAAATAAATTGAAAAAAACACTTAGGTTCTATTTTAAATTTAAAAATCTTATATTTTTGCACAATCCCGATTTTAAATTGGGATTGTTTTTTTTAATATCTCATTAAAATGTCAAGAAGAAAAAAAAATAATAATAATATTATCTTTGACAATGTAGAAATTCTCGATGCAGGTGCCGAAGGAAAAGCTATCGCCAGAGTTGATAATAAAGTAATTTTTATACCTTATGTTATTCCCGGTGATATTGTTGACATTAAAATTATCAGACGAAAAAAATCCTTTTTTGAAGGAAAAGCCATTAATATACATAAATATTCCGATAAAAGAACTCAGCCTGTTTGCGAACATTTTCAAATCTGTGGCGGTTGTAAATGGCAAAATATGAAATATGAACATCAATTATATTATAAACAAAAACAAGTAGTTGATAATTTACAGAGAATAGGAAAATTAAATTTTCCTGAAATTTTACCTATAATTCCATCAGAAAATATTTTCTTTTACAGAAACAAATTAGACTTTAGTTTTTCAAACAGAAAATGGTTAACAAACAATGATTACGATAAAGAACTTGATTTTAATTCAATAAATATGGACGGGCTGGGTTTTCATATCCCCGGATTATTCGACCGTATTGTTGACATTAAAAAATGCCATTTACAAAAAGACCCTTCAAATAGCATTAGACTTGAAGCCAGAAAATATGCTCTTGAAAACAACTTAAGCTTCTATAATGTAAAAAAATGGCAAGGGTTTCTTCGTAATCTTATTATTAGAACTTCTGATACAGAAGATTTAATGGTTATTCTTATTGTTAATAATTATGACAAAGAAAAAATTGAGAACTTTTTAGAAAATCTACATATCAAATTCCCTGAAATTACATCATTAATGTATGCTGTAAATAACAAAAAAAATGATGTAATTTCTGATATTGAAATAAAATTATACAAAGGGCTTCCTTATATTTTTGAGACAATGCCTGATTATAAAAATAAAGACAAAATTTTAAATTTTAAAATTGGTCCTATATCCTTTTTTCAAACCAATACTGCTCAAGCTTATAAATTATATAAAATAGCAGCGGATTTTGCAGGCTTAACAGGCAATGAGGTTATTTACGATTTATATACAGGAACTGGTACTATTGCTAATTTTATAGCTAATTCTTCTAAAAAAGTTGTTGGTATTGAATATATCGAATCTGCTATTGACGATGCCAAAGAAAACTCAAAAATTAATAATATTGAGAACACAAATTTCTTTGCCGGTGATATGAAAGATATTTTGAATGACGATTTTGTTAAAGCCAACTCAAAACCTGATGTCATTATTACTGACCCGCCCAGAGCAGGTATGCACAAAAACGTTATTAATCAAATTTTAAAATTTTTACCGGAAAAAATTGTTTATATAAGCTGTAACCCTGCCACCCAAGCCCGCGATATTTCTTTAATGGATGAATTTTATGAAATTATTAAAATTCAACCTGTTGACATGTTCCCTCATACTCATCATGTGGAGAATGTTATTCTTCTGACAAAAAAACACTAAACTCTGTTGTATTACCTAACTTAAAAATTATAATTTTTTTGTTTTATTTTCAATAATGGCTTTAAGATTTTTATAATCAACGTTTATTCCTTCAACAATAAAATCTGATTGCAAATAATATTGTTCGCGCTCGGATAATTGCTTTTCAATAAATTTCTTTAAATCATCTTCTGCCATTCCTTGTATTAAAGGACGTTTCTTTTTGGAATTCACCAATCTACTATACAAACCATTAACATTTAATTTTAAATATATCGAAGCTCCGTTTTCCTTTATAATTTGCATATTATTATTAAAACAAGGCAATCCTCCACCTGTTGAAATTATAAGATTATCATTTTCAATTATTTCCAACAAAGCTAAATGTTCGATATCCCGAAATTTTTCTTCTCCATATTTTTTAAAAAAATCATTAATAGAAATTTTATATTTCTGTTCAATAAAACTATCCACATCAACAAAGTTAAAATCAAGCTTTGCTGCCAATTTTTTCCCTACAGTTGACTTTCCGCTTCCCATATATCCTATTAAAAAAATCCTCATTATTTTTTTTGTTAACAGAGAACAAAGATATAAATAAAGCATAATTTTTTAATTTAATTTTTTGGGCGGCTAAAACGGGCTATCCGCTTAAAGCTGCTTTGCAATAAGCCTGTTTTTGTAAGCAGTGCGTGGGCTTCCCCTGTCAGCCTCCGCCTGCTAACAAAAACATGGCTTCTTGCTGCACCAGGCTTTCGCTCCTATCCCTGCCGCTACTACCTGACAATACAAATTCCCCTCTAAAAAAATTATAATTCTGTATCCTCTAAAATTTAAAATCAAATAAATTTATTATTTTTGATAAAAAAATTAAAAGATGCTAAATAAAAAATTCCAATACATATTCTACTTTATTTTACTGTCGGCATTGTATTCATGCACCAGCACTACATCTATAAAATCAATAACATACAACGCAACACAAATTGATTCTGTTAATGTTCCTGTATTTGACACTTCCACTTACAATATTATTACACCTTATAAAATTCAAATAGATTCTGAAATGAATATTGTAATTGGTTATTCAACACAAATAATGGAAAAAGACAAGCCTGAAGGATTACTGTGTAATTTTGTTGCTGACTTGTCATTAGAGGAATGCAAAAAATATTATAATCCTGATGACAATAAAAACATAGATATGTGTTTGCTAAATTACGGGGGATTAAGAGCTCCTTTGCCAAAAGGAAAAATTACTGTAAGAAATATTTTTGAACTAATGCCTTTTGAAAATGAATTCTTTGTTGCAACACTTAAAGGGGAAGACTGTCATGAGATGTTTAATTATATCGCTGAAGCAAAAGGAGAACCTATATCAGGATTTACTTTAGAAATAAAAGACTCTACTGCTTACAATATTTCAATAAATAATCAACCTTTTTGTGTTGACAGCACATATAAAATTTTAACATCCGATTATTTAATAAATGGCGGAGACAGAATGTTTTTCTTTTCAAAAGCTATTGATATCGATACAATAAATTTAAAAATAAGAGATGTTATTATAAACTATATTATAGAAAAGAATAAAGATTCGATAAAAATATCTTCAAAACTTGATAACAGAATATTATATAAGGGATAAAAAATGTCAGAAGAAAACCGCAGGGAATTTATTAAAACTATGCTTTCGGCAGGAGCTGTTCTGGGATTGACTCTCAGTCCTTTCAACACTTATGCAAAAAAAAGATATACTAAATTAACAATATTACACACTAATGATGTCCATAGTCATCTCGAGCCATTTCCATTGAACGACACCAAATATCCTGGCTTGGGAGGTTGTGCAAGAAGAGCAGCAATAATAAAAAAGATAAGAAGACAAGAAAAAAATGTTTTGCTTTTCGATGCAGGCGATTCCTTTCAGGGCACACCTTATTTTAACTATTTTAAAGGAGAACCGGAATTTAAACTTATGAGCGAAATGGGTTATCATGCCACCACTATTGGTAACCACGAATTTGATTTCGGCGTAGACAATATTGCTCAACAAATGAAATATGCCACCTTTCCTTTTATCATTTCAAATTACGATTTTAAAAAAACTGCTTTAAACGGTAAAACAATAACTCATAAAATATTTTTTGTTGATGGTCTTAAGATTGGAGTCTTTGGCCTCGGTATTGAATTAGAAGGACTTGTAGATCCACAATTATATAAAAAAACCGTTTACCTCGATCCGTTGAAAAAAGCCGATGAGATGTCTTATTTGCTCAAGAAAAAATATAAATGCGATTTAATAATATGCCTTTCTCATCTCGGTTATTCATATTCTGATAATAATATAATTGATGATATTAAAATTGCAAAAAACACAAAGTATATAGATTTAATAATTGGAGGACATACTCATACTTTTCTTGATAAAGCTGTTAGAATAAAAAATTATAACAATAAAGAAACTATCATTGTTCAGGCAGGATGGGCCGGAATTGTTCTCGGCAGAATAGATTTTTATATTCTTAATAAATCAAAGTTTAAATTCATCGAAACTTCAAATATTAAAATTAAAAATAATTCAGTGTAATATTCACCTTTAAAAAATAAAGATAACAAGAAAACAAAACATTAAAATTTAGTTTTTATAGAGGCTCAAATAAAACATAAATCTCTATTTAACATAACATATTAAAAAAAAAATAAAGTATATTTTAAAAATAATCTATATAAAACAAAACTAATGATTTTCAAACGATAAGATTATTAATGACATCTCCTCTTATACAAAAAAAAAATTAAAAAATCAAGAGTAAAAAATATATTTTATAAACTTTTTTATTGTCAATTTTGTTTAAAAGAAATATTAGAATTAATAAATCATCTAACTTTTTATTACTGAACCATTAATGAAAAACGAACATCAAATTATTTGGGAAAACTGCTTAAAAATCATCAAAGATAATATTAGTTACCAAAGTTATAAGACGTGGTTTGAACCAATTAATCCTTTAAAATTATCTAATAACATTCTTACAATTCAGGTTCCGAGTCAATTTTTTTATGAATGGATTGAGGAACATTATATTTCATTAATAAAAAAAGCCTTAAGAAAAGAATTAGGTGCAAATGCAAAATTAGAATACAGCATTATTATTGATAATTCAATGTATAATAAACCCTATACTGTTAATATTCCCACGAGTAATAAAAACGCAACTAAAAATCCCCCTATTTCAATGCCATTGAATATTAACAGAACCCGAAATAACGAAATACCAAACCCTTTTATAATTCCAGGATTAAAAAAAATAAAAATACAGTCACAGCTAAACGAATCATATACTTTTGATAATTTTGTTGAAGGTGATTGCAACAGGCTTGCCCGTTCAGCAAGTTTTGCCGTTGCCGACAACCCGGGAAAAACAGCTTTTAATCCTTTGTTATTATACAGCAATGTCGGGTTAGGAAAAACACATTTAGCACACGCTATAGGACTTCATGTAAAAAATAAATTCCCCGATAAAATTGTTCTTTACGTATCTACTGAACAATTCATCAATCAGTTTATTGATTCTGTTAGAAATAACAATCAAAATGATTTTGTGAATTTTTATCAGATGATTGATGTATTAATTATTGATGACATAGAATTTCTTGTAGGGAAAAATAAAACTCAAGATGTATTTTTTCATATTTTCAATCATCTTCATCAAAAAGGTAAACAATTGGTAATAACGTCAGACAAACCACCTGTAGAAATGAAAGGTATAGTACCGAGATTATTATCACGCTTTAAATGGGGGCTTGCTGCTGATTTACAAAAACCTGATCTTGAGACAAGAATTGCCATCTTAAAGAAACACCTTTATAATGATGGCATTGAAATCCCAGATGACGTTATTGAATATCTTGCTTACAGTATTTCTACAAATGTCAGAGAATTAGAAGGTGCTTTAATATCAATAGTTGCTCAGTCATCTCTTAATAAAAAGCCTATCACTATTGATCTGGCAAAAGAAATGGTTAAGAAATTCGTTAAAAATACTACTAAAGAAATTTCTATTGATTACATTCAAAAAATTGTTTTCGAATATTTTAATTTACCTGTTTCACTTATTAATTCTAAAACAAGAAAGAGAGAAATTGTACAAGCTCGTCAACTTACAATGTTTTTCTCTAAAAAATTTACTAAATCATCATTAGCTTCAATAGGATTGCATTGCGGCAATAAAAATCATGCAACTGTTTTACATGCATGCCGTACAATAAACGACCTCGTTGACACAAATAAACAGTTTAAATCACATGTCGATAACATTGAGAAAAAAATTAAAGACTAATTTTTTTTTGATGTTATCTGAAAAAATTGTAATTTTACACCTTCATACAATTTTCATTGTACAACTTTTTATAGATTTCACTATAAATTAGTCAACTATTATAAGACTGATTATTTTCTGTTTTATTCTAAAGCTTTGAGTATTAACTAAAACACTATATATATGAAAATTTTATTTGTAAGTAATGGGGACGTATGTAGATCTCCTATGGCTAAGGGAATTCTTAGACATAAACTAAAAGAAAAAAACATCACTTCAGTTGAAGTTGATTCTGCAGGATTTGAGTCTCATTTAATAGGAGAACCTCCAGATCCTAATTCTATTAAAATTTGTGCGGAAAATAATATTGATATTTCAGATTACCGTTCAAGTTTATTCTCTACTGTTGATTTTAACAAGTATGATAAAATTTATGTTATGGATCATAAAAATTACAGAAATGTCAAATTTTTTGCTGAAAATGAAAAAGACATGGAAAAAGTTGACTTCCTTATGAATTTATTGAAACCAGGTCTAAACAAACATCTTGTTGACCCATATCATAAAAAAGTTGAAGGATTTAAAAAAACTTTTAACAAAATTGATAAAGCTTGTGATAAAATTATTGAATCTTTATAAAAGTTTATGATACCGGATATAAACACAATAAATCAGGCTTCTGAAAGAATTAAAAAATATATTCACAGAACTCCAATATTAACATCAAGTATTATTAATAAAATATTTGATGCTAATATATTTTTCAAATGTGAAAATTTTCAGAAAGCTGGTGCTTTTAAATCAAGAGGCGCCTGCAATGCCTTATTATCCCTTAATAATCAGAAATTAAAAAAAGGTGTTGCTACGCATTCATCCGGTAATCATGCTCAGGCATTGGCAAGAGCTGCTCACATAAAAAATATTAAAGCTTACATTGTTATGCCTGACAACTCACCAAAAGTAAAAATTGATGCTGTTAAGAATTATAAAGGCATTATCACATTCTGTTCCCCAAATTTAAAATCAAGAGAAGACACTTTAAAAAAAATCATTTCTGAAACAGGGGCAACAGAAATACATCCATATAATAACTATAAAGTAATAGCAGGACAAGCTACAGCAGCAAAAGAATTTTATGAAGATATTAATAATTTAGATTTTATTATTGCTCCTATTGGTGGCGGCGGACTTGTCAGCGGCACAGCTCTTTCTACTGTTTATTTTTCCCCTAAAACAAAAATTATTGCTGCTGAACCTGAACAAGCTAACGACGCTTATAAATCTTTTTATCAAGGCAAACTTATTCCCTCAGTAAATCCCAATACTATTGCTGATGGGCTTTTAACTTCATTGGGAACACTCACCTACCCTATTATTAAAAAATATGTTGACAGTATTTTCACTGCAAAAGAAAAAAATATTATTTATGCAATGCGTTTAATCTGGGAAAGAATGAAAATAATTATTGAGCCATCGTCTGCTGTCCCATTAGCTTGCATTATGGAAAACAGATCTTTCTTTGAAAAAAAAAATATCGGAATAATAATTTCCGGCGGTAATGTTGATTTAAACAATTTACCCTGGAATTAATTATTACTATCTATGAAAAATAAAGGCAAACTGTTTTTAATACCTACCACCTTAGGAAATAATGATTTCAAAAAAATTATTCCCGAATATAACAAAACAATAATTAACAGTTTAGATAATTTTATTGTTGAAGAGTTAAGAACAGCAAGAAGATTTTTAAAAAAAATAGGCTATACCAAAAATTTTGACAATGTTAACCTTAGTATCCTTAATGAACATACTGATATTAAAGATATTTATGATTATCTGAATCCCATTGACAAAGGAAAAAATATTGGGCTATTATCTGAAGCGGGAGTTCCTTGTGTTGCTGACCCCGGCTCAGAAATTGTAAAAATCGCACATCAGAAAAAAATATCTATTATCCCATTAATAGGACCATCATCAATATTACTATCATTAATGGCTTCAGGATTTAACGGGCAAAATTTTGCTTTCCTCGGTTATCTGCCTGTAAAAAAGTCTGAAAGAATAAACAAGCTAAAAAAAATAGAGAAAAAAATTTATCAGGATAATCAAACTCAAATTTTTATTGAAGCCCCTTACAGAAATAACCAAATGTTAGAATCAATATTTTCAGTATGTGATAAAAACACCTTATTATGTATTGCCAAAAATATCACTTTAGAAACAGAATTTATTAAAACTAAAACAGTATCGGAATGGAAGAAAAATCCGCCTGATCTTCATAAACAAAACACAGTATTTCTTCTTTATAAATAATACAAACAAAACAATACTTATATTTGTAACAATTACAATATTAATTCGTTTATTATTAAACTTTAACATTACATGAAATTGACAGAGACAGTATTATCAATAAAAAAATTATCAAAAACATTTGGTAGAATAAAAGCAGTAGATGAGCTTTCGTTTGATGTAAAAAGAGCCAGCATCTATGGTATTCTTGGCCCAAATGGCAGTGGAAAGACTACCACACTTGGAATAACACTCGGAATAATAAACGCTGATCAAGGCTCATATTCCTGGTTTAATAACCATAACTCAAAATTAAACAGAAAAAAAATTGGTGCAATATTGGAACAGCCATTGTTTTATCCTTATTTATCAGCAAGAAAAAATTTGGAAATTTTTGCAGACATAAAAGATGTAAACTATGATAATATTGAAAAAGTGCTTAAAGATGTTAACTTGTATGAGAGAAGAAAAGACAAATTTAAAACTTTTTCATTCGGAATGAAACAAAGACTTGCTCTTGCAGGTGCTTTATTATCAAACCCCGAAGTTCTGTTACTGGATGAGCCCACCAATGGGCTTGACCCACAAGGCATCATGGAAACGCGTGAACTCCTGAAAAAAATCAATTCTAAAGGTGTTACAATCATTCTTTCCAGTCATTTGCTTGATGAAGTGCAAAAAATATGCACTGATGTAATTGTTATTAATAAAGGTAAAAAAGTTGCTTCCGGTAATGTTAATGAGGTTTTAAGCGAAACTTCAGTTATTGAATTACGTTCAGATGATTTACAAAAACTTTATGAAGCTATTGTTAATTACAACAAAATAAAATCAGCAGTTATAGAAACAGATAAAGTGGTAATTAAAACTCACAATAACATTGAAGCATCGGAAATAAACAATTATCTATTTAGTAAAGGTATTACATTAAATCATTTATCTATTAAAAAGAAAAACCTGGAAAAATATTTTTTAGAGCAATTATCAAACAATAATTAATTCTATTTAATTAGAGTGTAGAAAAAAATAAATTAACGCAAATCCTAAAAAAAGAATATGATTTTTATTAATAAGAAAAGCCCATCAGTAAAGCTTTTAAACATAGAGCTAAAAAAACAAACCAATAATAAAACTTTCTGGGTATTGTTTATTTTATATTGTATAGTTATAATAGCTGTATTTGCCGGGACGCAGGAGTTTATAAATAACATAACAACAGGCAAAAAAAATGCCAGTATTCCTATCCCCAAATTATCCCTTTATTCATTTCCGTATATATGGCACAATCTTGGATTTATTGCAGGCTATTTTAAAATATTCCTGGCACTCATTGTGGTCATTTCAATAACAAATGAATATTCGTTTAAAACTATACGTCAGAATATAATTTGTGGTTTGAGCAAAAAAGATTTTTTGTTTTCAAAAATTTTATTCATTGCTTTATTGAGCTTAGCAGGCACATTATTACTTTTTATTACAGGCATTATCTTAGGTTTGATAAATACTCCATCTGAATCTTACAATCTTATTTTCAACGATTGTCAATATATTTTGGCATATTTTCTTGAATTATTTTCATTTATGATTTTTGCATTATTTTGCAGCTTTTTATTAAAAAAATCAGGGTTAACAATAAGTCTGATTTTATTATATTCAATAATTGTTGAACCTATCATTTGTGTTAAATTACCTGATGTCGTAGCTAAATTTATGCCTGTGAATTCTATCAGCAATTTAATACAATTGCCTAACAGTTCATTAATGAAACTTTTTGGATTTCAGTTTCAAGAAAATGTCTCTTTATTAAATGTTGCAACTGTAATAGCTTATTGTGTATTATTTATTTGGTTAACATATTATTTTTTGAAAAAGAATGATTTATAATTTTCAATTATCAAATTAAAAAACTTATCTGATTATTGATGTCGTATTTGAAAAAAATCTCTTTTAGACTGCTTGAAAAAAGTTTCTATTTTATATTAAAATGGTAATAATACAAAAACAGGATTTTATTATTTTCTTAAATCAATTTTCTTTTGGCATTTTCAAGATTATTTAAATAAAATTCAACAATAGCCAAATCATCATAATTATAAGCAGCAGAAAACATAAATGTTTTCTTGATTTTATCATTCCAAAAACCTGTTATTTCCGATGATTCGTGAACATGTCCATGAAGTGTTAACAGAGGCTGTTTAATCTCAATAAATCTTTTAATGGCAATACTGCCAACATTTACATCAAGCGGTGCGTGGTCTATCATTTTCCCGTCAAGGGCTGCCCTGTCGAGTTTAGTTTGATAAGGAGGGCTGTGAAAAAGAAAAACAGCATTTTTTAAATCATCATCACCAATCAATAAATCAATATCATCTTTAATGTATGAATATTTTATATCATGCTCAGGTTCAACACTACGCTGTCCTTCCATAGGTGAAATACATCCAACATCAATAAATCCCGACACATCAAATTTCTCCCAGTCTTTTAACAAAAATGGTGTTGGTGGAACATAAGAGTAACCATAAAAGCTATAATCTTTATATTTATATTTTCTTTGATTAAGATAATGCCAAATGCCAAGTTTCTCTGCCTCAAGAATATCTTTTTCGTAAATTTTTGGGTCATCATTTCCAAAAATTAAAAATACTTCAGGGTATAAATCTTTTAAATCTTCTTTAAGCTGAATAAATTTTTTAATAAGATAATCATTCAAAAAATCATTATAAAATCTGTCTTTATATTTTGTAGAATTATTTAAAGGAAGAATATCGCCACCAATAAAAATAATTTCAGGATTATTTATTTTAATCTGATTAAAAAGTTTCTCATATCTGTGGACTTTACCATGAATATCGGAAACAAAAAAACATTTACACATGATATAAAATTTAAGATTTCAAAAGACGAGCAGGGTCAGTAATAGCACCAATCATTACAGCAAAAGATGTTTTGTTTTTAATGTCTTCATCAGTAATAATATGCAAGTCGATTAAACCATCATTAATATAAAAATCTCCATTTTCTTTATAAATATAAGAAATTGTATAACTCCATTTTTTTACCCAGGCTAAAAATTTACTTTTTTTAAAACAATCAGTATCACAATGCACTAATAAATCAATATCACTGGCAGGGCCAGCACAGGCATTTTTTGTGCTTCCAATTAAATAAATTGCTTTTAAACCATATTTTTTTAAATCTGTTTCTTTAGAAAAATATTCAGCAACTTTATACCGCCACTTCCAGTGTTCATGATTATTATTAATTATATCAGTTAAAATATTTCTATAATTCTTATTCAGATATTTTCTTCTGATACTTATATTTTGAAATTCCCTGAACATTTTCTAATTATTTTTGATTTTTTTTAAAGCATTTAATCTCTGCAATAAAGTAGGATGTGAATAATAAAAAAACACATAAACAGGATGAGGATTTAAATTTGAAAGATTATTTACAGACAATTTTTTCAAAGCTGTTTGTAAAGCTTCTGAATTATAATTTTCGCCTGCAAATTTATCTGCTTGATATTCATTTTTCCGTGAGACAATATTTAGAGCTAAGCCCAGAATTAATGACAAAGGAGTATATAATAAGCCAAATGCCAAAATGCCGAGATGAAAGCTTGGAATATCGCTTCCGAGAGCTTTAGCAAGAGCTAACGAAATGGCAGAACCTTTTTGAATGAATAATGATAAAATAAACAACATCAACCCTGTCTGAATAATACCAATAATGATACCTGTTCTTGTATGTTTCAATTTATAATGACCAATTTCATGAGCAAGAACAGCAACTAATTCTTCAACAGTATTTTCCTTTATCAAAGTATCATAAAGCACAATACGTTTCTTTGAGCCTAATCCACTAAAATAAGCATTAGCTTTTTTAGAACGTTTTGAGCCGTCGATAACATAAATATCACTAAGTTTAAATCCTACTTTTTTTGAAAAAGCCTCAATAGCATCTCTTAGCTCGCCTTCTTCCAAAGGTGTTTGTTTGTTGAAAATAGGCACTATCAGAGTGGAATAAAACATTGTCATAAATATTGTAAAAGCTGTAATAACCATCCAGGTAATAAACCAAAACCAATTGCCTGTGAACTCATAAATTAAAACCACTACAGACAATAAAACACCTCCAATTACAGCACCCAAGAGTAAAGATTTTAATTTATCCAAAACAAATAATTTTGGCGTAACTTTATTAAAACCATATTTTTCTTCAATAACAAAAGTGTCGTATATTGAAAATGGTGTTGAAAGAATATTTGATACTAATCCAAAAATTCCAAAAAATAATAGTGCCAACAAAATCGGGTTAACAGTAAACTGTCGTATATAATTATCAACTATGGCAAAGCCTTTGAAATGAAGCATTAACAATATCAAGACAAAAGACAGTGTACCGGAAATGAAAGATAATTTTTTATTTGCCTTGTAATAATCCTGTGACTTTTTGTATTTTTCAGCACTGTAGATGCCCTCCAAATCTGGAGGTAGTTTATTGCTCCAATAGGTCTTGTTAAGATATTCTAAAAATTGCTCCAACAAATAGTTAAAAACTATTATCGAAATTATAATAATATAAATCGTTCTATCCATAAATCATTCTTTAACTAAAGATAACCCATCATTTTATAAATATAATATCCTGTAAACTCGTGAATAAACATTCGCCAATAAATAAAGCTGTCTAAGTCAGGAATAAAAAGCTGTTCAACATTATACCTCCGGTTTTCTCCTATATATTTATCAGTAGGGAATTTATCGAAATCAATATTTTGTTTTCTGAAGCATCCGGCAGCTCTACGCATATGCAAAGAAGAAGTAATTAATAATGCTTTTATATTTTCAGGAAAATTTTCATTGATAATTTTTTTGCTGTTAACAGCATTTTCATAAGTATTATTTGATGTTGAATCCACTAAAATACTTGTGTCAGGTATGCCCAAACTCATCAAAAATCTTTTTAACAGAGGAGCTTCATACATATCATGATAAATAATATTCCCGGGTCCGCCTGAGATTAAAATTTTTTTAATCTTTTTATTATTGTATAAATCCACAGCCTGAAGAATACGGTCTGTATTTTTTTTAAAAATCAGCCTGTCATATTTTTTGTCAATAGTAACAAGATAACCGCCAAGAACCACTCCCACATCATATTCTTTCGCTAAATCTTTGTATTCTGTCATAGGCTCTTCCCACACTCTCATAAATTCATCAACAATAAAATGATTTGATAAAAGATAAAACAATACAATTGTAACAAGTAAAATCCGGCGTGATTTTTTTCTGTTCTTAATAAAAAAGCTCAAAATCATTAAAGCAAGTATCCAAAACAGCGGAGACAATAGATATGATAATATTTTTGAAATTACAAAAAACATAATTAATTTTAATTTTCAAACTAAAATAAACAAAAACATTTATTAATTGATTTGATTCTAAAAAAATTATTTATTTTTAAGATTTTTATGAGCATATTTTTTTTAATAATATCCTGCTCTTTTTCTCAAGAACCATTCTGCAGAAAGCAAAGCAATCAGAATAAAAAATATTATTTTAAGATTAATAACATCAAAAAAACGTTTTTGTGAATACATAATAGGTTTAATGTCTTCACGATTTTTCAAGATAACAGGTAAAGAGTTAATTTGATCAGGATAAAGCATTTCAGCATCATGCGATTTTGAAATTTTGTATAAAATATTATGATTGGCAATAGTGTTAAGATTTTCAACATTCACAGGAGAGACAATAAATTCGCCTTTTTTTATATAAACTTTATCACCTTGTTTCACCTTTGCAGAATATTTATAATTCCCAGGCACAAAACTTCCTGCATTCAGATAATATGATTTTTTTGTCTTACTGAACACAAACGGAAACTTATTTCCTTTTTCATCAGAAATTTCAAAATTTACATCCGAATTATTAACAAGCTCATACGACTGATTATAAACCAATGCTTCAAACTCAAGCTGCTTATTCTCTTTATAAATATTCTTTGAGATAATTCTAAAAAAACTTTTATCCTTTTTTAATGAAAGATACCTGATAATTTTATTAAATAATTCATCAACAGAATTATGATTATTATTATTAAAATAATCTGCCAGCCGCCATCGCCAAATTCCTTCACCAAAAATTATACAAGTCTTAACATCTGAATCATCGTTAAAAATTATCAATGGTGATTTCTTTAACAAAGATTCATTTTTCTGATAAAAAAGTATATTCCCTGAATTATTCACAATATATTTGCCGGAAACACAATTCAATGGTTGAAAAAAATTAATTGTTTTCCTGAGATTTTTACTGATGCTAAAAAGCGAAAAATCATTGTTTAAAACAGGATAAATCTCTTTTGATATTTTTTTGTCAACAGCTATGGTACATCCCATTTTTAAAAGGTTAAACTTATTAATATCAGTTTGTTTTCCGAGAATTATCAGCATAGGGATTTTCTTATTTTTCAGCTCCTTTATCAAATTTTCAGTTTTATCGTAAAACGATGGCAATTGATGAAATATCACCAAATCGTATTTATCAACAGACTTATTAAAATCCTTTATCAGATAATCGTCAACTTCAAAATTATAATTTGTTTTGATTGTTTGTTTCAAAGCAGAGATATCGGGATGAGGCGAATTGGCAAGAAATAAAATTTTTTGGTTTGACTTAAGGACATCAATAAAAATATTTTTTTCATTATTGCTAATATTTGTTTCGTCCGTGACATACGAAAGTTTGACATTGTATTTTTGAATACCTGTTTTATCAGCTTTTATACTTATAGGTATTGACTTGACAAAATTATCATTTGTAAAAATTATTTCTTTTGAAAAGATATTTTTTTTGTTTGAAACAACAGACAATATAGCTTTTAATCCCTTACATTTCTTGGCTTTAATAATTACTTCGAGAGGAAATTTATTGCCGAGAAAAGCAATTTTATTATAATTAACTTCATACAAGACAGCATCTCTGTGAACTATAGTATCGCCAAGAGCAATAGTATAAACAGGAACATTTAATTTACGGGAAGCATAATAAGGATTAATGCCTTTATTATAAATTCCGTCGCTGGCAATAATTACAGCACCAAGATTTCTGTTAGTATATTTTGTGTTTAATTCATCAAAAAGCATAGAAAAATCTGTTTGCTTTTCATTGAAACTATAAACATTGCTTTGCGTAAGTTTTGAACCAAAAGAATAATTTTTTATTTCATATTTACCTGATAATTTAGCCTCTACAGATTTTAAATTTTTAAGATATTCGGATTTATAAAAAACAGAATCCTTGTTTTTAATGACAGACGAAGAATTGTCCTGAGCAAAAACAAGGATAGGCTTCTGGGTATAATTATTTACTGTTTTTATTAATGGCGATAATAATAAAATAGCTATCATGCTAACTGAAACAAATCTTAGCACTGCCAATAATATTATATATGCCTTGCTTAGCTCATATTTTTTATTCTTAAAATATAAAATCAAAGAATATAAAAGCCCTAAGATAAAGCAGATAACAATAAACCAAAAAGGATATTCTGTAAATAAAATCAATTTTAATTAATTATAGAATTAACATCAAGTATTCATACCACCACAAACATTGATAACTTGACCTGTAACATAAGACGAAAGGTCAGAAGCAAGGAACAAAGCAACATTAGCAATATCATAAGGTGTGCCACCACGACGCAAAGGTATTTTTTTAGCCCATTCTTCTCTTACTTCCTGAGGTAATTTTTTTGTCATTTCAGTTTCTATAAATCCAGGTGCTATGGCATTGCAACGTATATTTCTTGAACCTAATTCTTTTGCAATAGATTTTGTAAAGCCAATAATTCCTGCTTTTGAAGCTGAATAGTTTGCCTGTCCTGCATTACCGCTCACCCCTACCACTGAGCTCATATTTATTATTGCACCTTTTCTTGCCTTTAGCATTGTTCGCTGAACTGCTTTTGTCAAATTAAAAACTGATTTTAAGTTAACAGTAATAACCATATCCCAGTCTTTTTCTGTCATTCGCATCAAAAGGTTATCACGAGTGATGCCTGCATTGTTAACTAAAATATCTATTGTACCGAAATCATTTAATACCTTTTTTACCAATTCCTCACTTCCTGTAAAAGAACTTGCATCAGAAGCATAGAACTTTGCTTCTACTCCATATTCTCTTAATTCTTTTTCAAGATTAGCAGCATTTTCATCATATTTCAGATCAGTAAAAACTATATTTGCACCTTCTTCTGCAAATCTTAAAGCTATTGATTTTCCTATTCCCCGTGAAGCTCCGGTTATTAAAGCAATTTTTTTGTCTAAAATTTTCATATCTCTATTTTTTTTCAAATTTCATACAAAAATACAAAATTATTGGCTATTTCTTAATTTAAAATTAGAATTCAATTATTCCATTGCAAATTATAATTCATCCCCTCTATTGCATGATAAAATCGTGAAATAGCAAGAAGAAAAAAGATGATAACATTTAAATTTTGTGTATATTATATATTTTAATGAATAATTCTAATAAAAATATTTAAATTTGCGACCTGTAAAAAAACAAGAAGAAAATGATAAATATTTTATTACCTGACGGTTCAAAAAGACAATATGCTGAAGGAGTAACAGCTTTGGAGATTGCTAAGAGTATTAGCGAAGGTTTGGCAAGAAATGTTCTCGCTGCAAAAATTAATAATAATATTTGCGATGCTACAATGCCAATTAATAACGATTCTACTGTTACCCTTTATACATGGAATGATGAAGAAGGAAAGGCTGTTATGTGGCATTCTTCTGCTCACATTATGGCTGAGGCTATTCAATTTTATTATCCTGATGCAAAATTTGCTATTGGTCCTAATATTGAAAGAGGCTTTTATTATGATATTGATTTTGGTGAAAAAACATTCTCTTCTGACGATTTTAAAAAAATCGAAGATAAGATGCTTGAGATAGCAAGAAAAAAAAACTCTTTTGTAAGAAAAGAAGTGAGTAAAAAAGAAGCCTTTGAGTATTTTACCAAAAAAAATAATGAATATAAATTAGAATTAATTAATGATTTAGAAGATGGGGATATAAGCTTTTATAATTCAGGTAACTTTGTTGACTTGTGTAAAGGTCCTCATATTCCAAATACAGGATTTGTTAAAGCAATAAAATTATTAAACGTTGCAGGAGCATACTGGAAAGGTAATGAGAAAAGAAAACAATTGACAAGAGTTTATGGTATCTCATTTCCTAAACAAAAAGAATTAAAGGAATATTTGGTTTTTTTGGAAGAAGCCCAAAAACGTGATCACAGAAAAATCGGTAAAGAATTGGAACTGTTTGCTTTTTCACAGAAAGTAGGAGCCGGATTACCTTTGTGGTTACCAAAAGGTGCAATACTGAGAGAAAATCTTGAGAATTTTCTTAAAAAAGTACAGAGAAAAGCCGGTTACGAACAGGTTATTACTCCTCATATTGGTAATGTTGAGCTATATAAAACATCAGGACATTTTCAGAAATATGGTGAAGATTCTTTTAGACCCATATCTACACCTGTTGAAGGTGAAGAGTTTATGCTTAAACCTATGAACTGCCCTCATCATTGTGAAATTTATAAATTGAAACCTCATTCTTACAAAGACCTGCCTATACGTCTTGCTGAATTCGGTACTGTTTACAGATATGAACAAAGTGGTGAATTGCACGGACTGACAAGGGTAAGGTCCTTTACTCAGGATGATGCACATATTTTTTGCACACCCGAACAACTCAAAGTAGAGTTTATTGCTGTTATTGATATTGTTTTGCATATTTTTAAGACATTGGATTTTAAAAATTTTACCACTCAGATATCATTACGTAATCCTAAAGACAAAGAAAAATATATAGGCTCTGACGAAAATTGGGAAAAAGCTGAAAAAGCAATCATTGAAGCTACTGAAGAAAAAGGTTTGAAAACTATTGTTGAAATAGGAGAGGCAGCGTTTTATGGCCCAAAACTTGATTTTATGGTTAAAGATGCTATTGGCAGAAAATGGCAGTTAGGCACTATTCAGGTTGACTATAATTTGCCTGAACGTTTCGGACTTGAATATGTTGGCAGCGATAATAACAAACACAGACCTATAATGATACATCGTGCTCCTTTCGGCTCTATGGAGAGATTTGTTGCCGTACTTATTGAGCATACAGGTGGAGAATTTCCTTTATGGTTAACTCCCGATCAAATTAGCATTCTTCCTATTAGCGAAAAATATAATGACTATGCAGAAAAAGTAAAAAATATCTTACAGGATAATGAGCTTAGATGTGTTATTGATTATAGAAATGAGAAGACAGGCAGAAAAATTCGTGATGCTGAAATGAAAAAAATTCCTTATATGGTGATAGTAGGCGAAAAAGAACAAGCAGATAATACTGTTTCTGTAAGAAAACATAAATCCGGAGACTTAGGCACTTATTCTATTGATGATTTTATGTCTATGTTAAAGAAAGAAATATCAGAAATATTGAAATATTAATATCATTTAAAGAACTTTTTGTATATTTATAGTCTGATTACTAATTTTTTTAGATAAAAGATTTTAATAATCAATTAAAATAATATATTTGCAAACTTTAAATAAAACATTAAGGAGGATTAAAAAATAGAAACAAAATTTACAGGAAATAATAATTTTAGAAATAGGAAATTTCAAAGAAGAACAAAGGAACTACATAAAATAAATAGCAGAATTAATGCTCCTGTTGTTCGTGTAGTTGGTAATAATGTAGAACCGGGAATTTTTTCTATAAAAGAAGCATTAGAAATGGCAGATAATTTGGGCCTTGATTTGGTTGAAATATCACCAACTGCAAACCCACCTGTTTGTAAAATAATTGATTATAAAAAATTTCTTTATGAACAAAAGAAAAAGCAAAAGGAGATAAAAGCTAAAACTGCTAAAGTTGTTGTAAAAGAAATTCGTTTAGGTCCAAATACTGATGAACATGATTTTAATTTTAAATTAAATCATGCCATAAAATTTTTAAAAGATGGCGCTAAAGTAAAATTAGAAGTCTTTTTTAAAGGTCGAACAATAATATATAAAGAAAAAGGAGAAATAATTTTATTACGATTTGCTCAGGAATTAATGGAATACGGAAAAGTAGAACGTATGCCAAAATTAGAAGGTAAAAGAATGATAATGATTATGACTCCAAAAAAATAATTATTAACTAAAAAAATTTTGTAATGCCAAAGATGAAGTCCAAATCCAGTGCTAAAAAGAGATTCTCTTTAACTGGTTCAGGAAAAGTTAAAAGAAAGCATGCTTACAAAAGCCACATCTTAACAAAAAAATCAACAAAACGTAAAAGAAATTTAACTTACACAACTACAGTTGATAAAGCAGATGTGAAAAATGTTAAAAAAATGCTTAATCATTAATTAATTAAATTTTTAACTTTTTATTTAGCTTAAAGATTTCGTATAGAAACGCTAAATAAGAAAAAAATTAAAAACAATGCCAAGATCAGTAAATGCAGTAGCATCAAGACAAAAAAGAAAAAAAGTCCTAAAACAGACCAAAGGTCAGTTTGGGAGAAGAAAAAATGTCTGGACGGTTGCTAAAAATGCGTACGAAAAAGGTTTGTCATACGCATACCGTGACAGAAGAAACAAAAAAAGAACTTTTAGAGCATTATGGATTCAACGTATTAATGCAGGTGTTAGACAATATGGTATGAGCTATTCTCAGTTTATGGGATTAATTCATAAAAAAAATATTGACATAAACCGTAAAACACTTGCAGATTTAGCTATGAATAATCCTAAAGCTTTTAAAGCAATTGTTGATTTAGTAAAAAAATAATTTTATAATTTTATTGACCATAAAAAAAGCTGTTCAATATGAACAGCTTTTTTTATGAGCGGTAAACGGGGATCGGACCCGCGACCTTCAGCTTGGGAAGCTGACGCTCTACCAACTGAGCTATTACCGCCGATATATTTTATGATAACCTGTTTTTAATAACTTCTTTTTTTATTCTTTGGATATGCCCTCTCCCAAGTCCTTTAACTTCACAGCCAAGTTCAAAATATCTTTTAATTTTTTCATCTGATAATATGCCAAAACAGTCAACAACAACCAAAGGCTGACCAGCCCATTCAACAATATCATCAGGAGATAAATTCATATATTCTTTATGAGGCACTGCAAAAATTACTGCCTCCATATTTCGTAAAGCTTCTTTAAGGTGTTTTTGAACCCTTAGTTTAGATAATTTTTCCTGATTATGGAAATATTTTTTCAGAGAGTTATCTCCGTTTAAATCCTGATCTTCAAATTCATACCAATGTTCAACATAAGGGTCATGAACATAAACATCAGCACCCATTTCAGTTAATCGTCTTACCACCATTTCGCTGCCGCTGTATCGTGTATCTCCAACATCTTGTCTATAGCTGGCACCACATAATAAAACATCAGAACCTGCTATGTATTTAGCCATATTTCTGAAACCGTCTCTTGTCAGCTCAGCAACATGAAGTCCGCGTGTATCATTAGTATTAATTGCCTGTGTACTGAATTTAAACAGACTATCACCATCTTCAAATCCAAGAATATGTCTATATGCCCAATAGCCCAGACCTCCGTCTTTAGGTAAACAATAGCCTCCAATACCTGGACCCGGAAACATGATATTTGAATGTGTAGGTCGCATTTTAATAGCTTTTATAACTTTTGTTATATCAACACCATTTCTTTCAGCAAAAAGACTCCATTCATTAACAAAAGCCAGAATTGTGGCACGATACGAATTCTCAACAATTTTTGTTGTCTCCGATTCTATGGGTCTATCCATAATTGTTAATGGAAATTCTTCAGTATTTAATATTTCGTGCAAGAATTTTTCAACTCTATCACGTGCTTCTTTATTACAACCTGAACATACACGCCAGAAATCACGTATGCTTGAAACATAATGTTTCCCAGGCATTACACGCTCGAAACTATGTGCCAGAACAGGTGTCTTTTTTATACCTCTTCTCTTAAATGATTTTTTTAATATTGGCCAGGCAACAAATTCTGTTGTCCCGGGAGCTACTGTTGTCTCTATTAATGTTAAGCAATCAGGGGGTATTTTTTCGCCTATGGTTTTTATTGTAGCTTCAAGTGCTGCCATATCTGTTTCCCCGGTCTTCATATCACCAAGACTGTTTTTCTTAAAATCACATTGAACGTCAACAATTACAACATCAGCAAGTTTTAAACAATCACTGTTATAAGTTGAATATAATGTCTTCTTATCTAATACACATCTGTTAATTAATTCATCAACTTCAGGATCTTCTGATTTTACTGGTGATAAGCCTTTATTTAAAATAGGAATTTTCCAATAGCTTCTTTTGCTTGGTCTTTGACAGCCTATGACAAATTTACTTGATTTGCCGTTTTTATCTTCTGTATCAGCAACTATTGCTGCCATAACAACTCCAACAAATCCTAAACCCATTACTACTACTATTTCCTGTCCTTTTTGTTTTGCCTCTTTTACTTTTTCTTCTAAAATTGAAAAATTTTCTTTATATTCCTCTTCTTTAGGGATTATAAATTCTTCCCCACCAGGACTTATTGACAAATTGTCGATTTCATTTAATTTCATAATTATCTTGATTATTATTTAAAAATTTTCCAAATATAATAAAGTAAATAATATCTCCACAAAAAACATAATATTATTTATCATACGTTAATGTTAATTTATTATTCGTAATTTTAAACCTTTTATTTTTTTTAGTATCAAAGAAAAGTATTAAAATTAATATATGAATAATTTGTCTGATAAAGAAATATTAAATATGTGCAGAGCAGATAATAGCTCATCATATGGATTTAATTTATTGGTTAAAAAATATCAGCAAAAAATTTATTGGATTGTTCGCAGAATTCTTATTAATCATGAAGATACTAATGATGTTGTGCAGAATATTTTTGTTAAAGTATGGGAAAATATTAATAATTTTAGAGAAGACTCAAAACTATATACCTGGCTTTACAGAATTTCAACAAACGAAGCTTTATTATTTTTAAAAAAGAAAAAACTAAAGGCTACTTTACATTTTTATAATTATGAGCATAAACTTATTAATGAATTACAGGACGATAATTTTTTTGCAGGCGATGAAATTCAAATGAAATTACAAAAAGCAATCTTAAGTTTACCTGTGAAACAAAAACTTGTTTTTAATATGAAATATTATGATGATTTAAAATATAAAGAAATTGCCGAGATTCTTAACACTTCTGTTGGTGCTTTAAAAGCTTCTTATCATTTTGCTGTTAAGAAAATTGAAAAATATATTATTGATAATTAAACCTTTTAATATTTTATAAATCTTAAATATAAGAGCTTTTGAGAAAATTGTTTTTTTAAATGTTTTATTAAAAAAAATAAAAAATGAATATTAAGAAAAAAAATATTAATACTGACAATTTAAATGATATTGCTCCATTTTTGTCAAAGATTGATAAAAAAAATCCATTTGTTGTTCCTGATGATTATTTTGATAATCTCCCTTTATTAATTCAGAAAAAATGTACTAAAAGACAAAATATAAATTTTTGGTCTAAAATTTATGAATACTTTTTGACCCCTAAACATGCTATTACTATTGCTTTTGGCGTGATTTTAATTTTAATTTCATCAATTTTTATTTTTAATAATATTAATGATAATTCCAATAATAATTCTTTTTCGTATATCGAAAATATTATAAAAGAAAATTATGATATTGATAATATTGATGAATCATTAATTGTTGAAACTTTATTATCAGAAGTTGATACTAATGATATTGCAAATCTTGTAATAAACAATGATATTGAAATGCTTAATTCTGACGATATTATTGATTATTTATCCGATAATATTGATGATGTTGATTTAGTGTTTTAGTTTTATGAATTGAATGATAAAAAAATATAAATAGTTATGAAAAATATTAAGACAGTTTTAATTTTATCTTTATTAATGATAAGTGTAAATGTAAATGCACAGATGCATGGTAGAAATAGACGCAATCTTCAAAAAGGAAAGCAAAGAATTGAATCATTAAAAATAGCATATTTAACAGAAAAACTAATGCTAACAACCGAGGAAGCACAGAATTTCTGGCCTGTATATAATAAATATGAAAAATTAAGAAATAAGGAATCTAAAGAATTTAGAGAAAATTGCTTTTTCAATAATCTTGATGATGATAGTATTAATAAATTATCAGATAAAGAAGCTTCAATTTTAGTTGATAAATTTGTTATCCATTCTCAAAAAATGCTTGATATTAATAAAATGTACCATAAAGAATTGAAAACTGTTTTACCTGTAAAAAAAATATTATTGCTTTATAAATACGACAGGGAATTTAAAAGAAAACTTCTTGAAAGAATCCGTGATAATAGAAATAAACGAAACATGTAGGAATAAAAATTAGGTTCTGATTGTTAAATTAATTTTAAATAATTCTCTTCCTTAACCTTAACCACTATTTCTGTCTTTATAAATTTTGGAGATTCCCTCTATCTCCAATTATATTATCTTACACTCTACATTCATAATACTAAAATTCATACACTCCATTTAATAATTTTAGCCCGATTAATTCAAAAAAAAAAACTGAATCCAGAACTAATCTGACAGCAAAGAAAAGCTAATATTCTTCTGCATTTCACTTCAGAAATTTAAACTTTTCTAAATCGGGACTAACCTGAATTAATAGAAACCATATTAAATGCTTTATAAAAAAAGCATGAATAATTTAGATTAAAATAAATAATATTTTATTTTTGTTATTTACAGATTTTTTTTAATATTTGCTTTAATTATATTATTACAAATAAAAATATTATTAATAAATTTTACTGTATGAAGCAAAATTACTTTTTAGTGTTTATTATTTTAATGTTTAGTTGCAATATTTTAAGAGCAGAAACTTTTGATAAAAATTTTCAAAATAATAATGACACAATAGTACAAGATGAGAAAAATGTTACAAATAATGAACTAACCCTAAGCCAGAAAATAAATAATTTTTTTGAGCCATTGGTGGCTAGCATGAAAAAAATATTATTTTGGGATCCTTTTGAAGCAGTTGGAATTTATGATCCAGTTGTTTATAATTCTGATGGAAGCCCTGCTATTGATAATAATGGTAAAGTTATAAAATCTCCGATACCCTTTGTTGTTGTATGGTTGGTCTTAGGTGCATTATTTTTTACAATTTTTATGAAGTTTATTAATATTAGAGGGTTTAAAACTTCAATAAATTTAATCAAGGGCAAATATGATGACCCTAAACATAAAGGAGAGATATCTCATTTTCAGGCATTGACAACAGCTCTATCAGCTACAATAGGTTTAGGAAATATTGCGGGTGTGGCTATTGCTTTATCAATAGGGGGTCCGGGTGCTACTTTTTGGATGATTCTTGCAGGATTACTTGGAATGTCTTCAAAATTTGTTGAATGTACTCTTAGTGTAAAATATCGTAAAATTGATAAAAACGGCATAGTGTCAGGCGGTCCAATGTATTATCTGAGTAAAACTTTTGCAGATAGAAATATGAAGATCTTAGGTAGTATCCTTGCTGCATTATTTGCCGTTTTAGTTGTAATTGGCTCTTTTGGAATTGGCAATATGTTTCAGGTAAATCAAGCATTTTCGCAATTTGTTTTGTTTATTCCTGCATTGGAAAATAATGGTGTCTATTTTGGAGTTATTATGGCAATATTAGTGGGGATTGTTATCATTGGTGGTATTAAAAGTATTGCCAGAGTCACCTCTAAAATTGTGCCTTTTATGGCAATATTTTATATTTTAATATCATTAATTATAATTTTAATAAATATTTCTGAAATAGGAAATGTTTTTAGTTTGATATATAACGGGGCTTTTAATGCTTCTGCTATAAAGGGCGGATTTGTCGGTGTGATGATAATTGGTTTTCAAAGAGCAGCTTTTTCTAATGAGGCAGGAATTGGCTCTGCTGCTATAGCACATTCTTCTGCTAAAACAAATGAACCTATTGCCGAAGGATTAGTGGCAGGCATTGGACCTTTTATTGATACTGTTATTATTTGCACCATGACTGCTTTGGTATTAATATTTACAGGTTATTATAATAATACAGGCTCATTAGAAGGAGCACAACTTACATCTGCTGCTTTTGGCAGTGTCTTTTCATGGTTCCCGTATTTTCTTGTTTTTATCGTTTTTTTGTTTGCATATTCTACTATGATTTCATGGTCATATTATGGATTAAAGGGGTTTGATTATTTATTTGGTGCATGGTTCGAAAAATTTTTTGGCAGCAGAAAAATTGCTGATACAATTTACAGACTGTTATTTCTTGTTTTTATTGTTATTGGAGCATCTTCAAGCCTTGGTGCTGTAATGGATTTTTCTGATATGCTTATTTTATGTATGGCTTTTCCCAATATTTTAGGTTTATTAGTTTTATCGCCAGAAATAAAAAAAGACCTTGATGTATATATGAGGAAAATTAAAACAGGTGAAATTAAAAAAAATAATCTTAAATAAAATAAATTATGAGTGTACAAAAAGAAGCATGGGGTTCTAGAATTGGTTTGATTTTAGCAATGGCAGGCAGTGCAGTAGGATTTGGGAATTTTTTGCGGTTTCCTGTTCAGGCTATTCAAAATGGTGGTGGAGCTTTTATTATTCCTTATATTATTTGTTTTTTATTACTCGGAATACCTTTGCTGTACATCGAATGGTCAACAGGAAGGTTCGGAGGCAGATATAATATGCACTCTACTCCTTTCATACTCGATAGTATGCAAAAAGGCAAAATTTGGAAATATGCAGGAGTTTTTGGAATATTCTCAAATTTAATAATAGAAGCATATTATTGTTATATTGAAAGTTGGACGCTCTCGTATGTATATTTTTCCCTCGGTGGCATTTTTAGAGGAATGGACCAGTCGCAGGTTGCCGAATTTTTTACTAATTATCTTAGTTTGAATTTTTCTACTACAGGCATACCTTTTGAATCAGTTTTCTTTTTTCTAATTTGTTTAATTCTTAATGTATGGATATTGAGTAAAGGTCTTAGTAAAGGTATTGAAAAGGTGGCTAAACTTGGGGTGCCTTTATTGATAATATTTGGAATTTTTCTTGCAATAAAAGGTATTATGATCAAACAGGGTCATAATGGAGCTGTAAGTGATGGTATAGCAGGATTAAATTTTTTGTGGACACCTCATTTTGACTCTTTAAAAAATCCTAAAGTGTGGCTTGCTGCTGCTGGACAGATATTTTTTACCTTGTCAGTAGGTATGGGTTGTGTTCAATGTTACGCCTCTTATATTAAAAAAAATGATGATATTGCTCTAAATTCCATGTCTGCTGGCTGGCTTAACGAATTTGTGGAAATTGTAATAGGAGGCTCAGTGATTATACCCATCTCAATAGGTTTTTTAGGAGTTGATAAAGTTGTTGAATTAAGTCAAACCGGTGGCTTTGGATTAGGCTTTCGCACTATGCCTTATTTGTTTCAGCAATGGGGACCTGTGATGTCTGCTATTGCAGGATTATCATTTTTTGGCTTGCTCTTTATTGCAGGTATCACCTCTTCGTTATCAATGGGAACACCGGTTATGGGTTTTTTCCAGGATGAATTTAAATGGAATAGAAAAAAATCATCTGTTATTTTTGGTGTTATTACTTTAATTTTGGCATTACCAACAATATTATTTTTTGAACAGGGTGTTTTTGATGAATATGATTACTGGGCAGGAACTGTTTCTTTAGTAGTTTTTGCCTTATTTGAGACAGTTTTATTCTCTTGGTTTTTTGGCATGAAAAGAGGTTGGTATGAAATTAATTATGCTGCTGATATTAAAGTCCCGAATATTTATAAATTTATTATTAAATTTATTACCCCTTCAATTTTAATAATTGTTTTTATTGGTGCTTTAATCAGACCTGCTAATGATGACTGGACAGATTTTAATCACGGTTGGAAACTTCACAATGAAAGTATTATCGGACAAATAATTCACAAAGGTATTGGACCCAATAACTCATATTTTAATAATGAATTTTACGCTGAACAAAATGGCGTTGTCGATTCTATTTATAATTATCATAATCAAAATATTATTAAAATTTCTTATCTGTCTGATAAAAATAAAAAAGAAAATGCACTATATAAATACAAAAACCATAATGTTTTAAATGTAAAAATCGGTGATAAGGTAAAATATGGTGATGTGCTTTATTCTGGAAAAGTCGTAAATAATATTTTTTATATTGATATGTCGCGTTTATTATTATTACTAATTTTTCTAGGTGTTATTTTTATGATTTATAATGCTTATAGAAAAAATAAATCGGAAAGGAGCTATTTATAATGAATACATATGCTTTAATATTAATGCTAACTGTTCAGATAACAGTCATTGTCATGGCTGGATACTTTTTCTACAGAGTCTTGAAATCAAAAAAGAAATGAACCCATATTTTAATTATTTTTTAATATGATTATTACTAAGTCCTCAAGATTTATGAAATCTAACAACAGTTCAAATAACTAAATTTCAGACAATTAAAATTTAGTTATATATTAGTTTATTAATGATAAATTAAAATGAACCATAAAATTAAAGATTTTTTCTCTTTTTCCCGTAAAGACAGAAGGGGAATTATTGTGCTTTTGTTTATAATAATTTTATTAATATGTCTGAATTATTTGTTACCATATTTTCATAATGATAAACAATATGATTTTAATAATTTTAAAAATGAAATTTCTGAATTTGAACAAGAACAAAAACATTTTTCTGATTCAATAAATAATAAGAAAAATTATAAAAAAATATTAACTCCATTTAAATTTGATCCCAATAATTTGCCTGTAGAAAAGTGGAAAGCTATGGGTTTTGATGATAAACAAATTAACATTATTAAAAATTACGAATCAAAAGGAGGGAAATTTTATAAAAAAAATGACTTAAAAAAAATATACGGTATTTCCGATGAAGTTTATAAAATATTACAACCATATATCTGCATCCCCAAAAATATTAAACCGGAAAAGAGTAAAATTATTAGAAAATTGACTCCTTTTGATTTTGATCCTAATAATTTGCCTGTAGAAAAATGGAAAGCCCTTGGTTTTGATGATAAACAAATTAACATCATTAAAAATTATGAATCAAAAGGAGGAAAATTTTATAAAAAAGAAGATCTGGCAAAAATATATGGTATTACTAAGTATGATTATAAAATATTGGAGCCGTTTATTAAAATTCAAAATTCTAAAAACAACACTAAAAAATCAAACAAAAAAAATCTAATAATCATTGAGATTAATAGTGCTGATTCAGCTGATTTTATTAAACTTAAGGGCATAGGAACTTATTTTGCAAAACAAATTATAAAATATAGGGATTTGTTAGGAGGCTTTTATAAAAAAGAACAATTACTCGAAGTTTATGGAATGGATACAAATAGATATTTAATGTTTGAAAAAAATATTATTGTTGATACAGGAAATATTTTAAAATTTAACGTCAATACTGTTAAATTCAAGGCACTTTTGAAACATCCTTATTTTGATTATCCTGTTGTAAAATCAATCTTTGATTATAAAAATAAACATGGCAATTTTAAATCATTAAATGAATTGAAAAATGTAAATTTAATTTATGATGAAAAATTTAATAAAATATCTCACTATATAAAAATTAACTAAAACTATTTTTAATTTCATTTATTAAAATAAAACAGTTTCAATATGGGACAAAATTTTCTTAAATGTAATATGAACAATAATTGACTATCGTGATAAAAGCTTGTAAATAAATCTATTATAATAATGGTACGGTTTTTGAACACTGTAACAAAATTATAAACAATAATAGTTATGAAAAATTTAGTAAAAATTTTAGTTGTACTTAGTGTTTTTGCATTATTCTCTTGTAATAAAAATTTTGACACTATCCCTGTAAATCCCGAACCTACTTCAATGAAAGATTTAGTAGTTGATCCCGGTTTTAACTGGAAAACATCAAAAGATGTTGATATTAATCTTAACTCTGGTTCAAATAATATCGTTGTTTATATTGAATCACTTGAAGAAGATATATATCAAAAAGCATTTTTAATTTCCGGTAGCACATATATTTCAAAAATTAATATTCCGGCTTATTTTACAGAAGTAAATTTAATATTTGATGGAAACACTGTAAAAGTACCAATTACTGATGGTGCAATTACATATTCTTTTGATTAATAACGATTTTTTTTTATTTTAGTAAAAATTTTTAATTCAATATAATTATGAAAACAAATATCAAATTACTCGGAAAACAATTAAATAGTTTTCTATTTATTAGCTTTTTAACATTTACAATTTTAATCTTATCGGGCTTTCAGCTTTATGCTAAAACAACTACCTATACAACTATAAAAGATGGTAACTGGAATAGTTCTTCAACATGGCAAGATGGCAATATACCACCGTCAGATATTTCTCATAATAATACAGTATATATCAGACATACAATAAATTATAACATAAATAAAGATTTAAAGAATGATGGTTTAATTCATATTGAACCAATTGCAGGAACAACTGCAAAATTAATTATAGATAATGGTAAAAAAGTTGAAAATAAAAATAATGGAGAAATAAAAATAATTAATGGTGCTCTTTTGCAATATAGATTTCATGGAGGTGGAAATTCAGGAACACATAACAATGGTGATTTTAAAAGTGATGGAGATTTAACTGTTCAAAATGGTATTTTAGAAGTATCAAAAAATTATGATTCAAAAGGAGATGGCACAAAAACTTTTATAGGATCTTGTATAAAAGTAGGAGAAAATTATTCGGTAGATAAAAATAATACAAAAGAAATATACGAAGATACTTATATTTCTATTGGTTGGCACGGAAATGGAGATTTTAAACTTGTAAAAGGCACAATGGAATTTAAAGAACAAACTGTTATTCAACTTGCAGGTACATCAGGCGATTTTCTATTAAATAATGGCCATGCTTATGGGGATATTGATTTTATTACATTGAAAAATGATGTAACAGGACAAACAGGAGGCGGTAAGATTAAAGCAAATAATCCCCTTAATACTTCTCCTTCTCTTAATCTTGATGCATACTGGGCTGATACTTATACTCCAAATGGAAAATTTTCAGGCCCCCAAACAAAAATTGATATTACTGCAAGCTATTTCCCTACTGACTGTACTCCGGGGGGAAATAATTCGCCTATAGCAGCTAACGACACTTACTCTACAGATATGAATGTAACTTTATCGGGAAATGTTTTAACTAATGATTCAGATCCTGACGGAAATACTATTACAGTAAAAACAACACCTATAACAGCACCTTTACATGGTTCTTTAACATTAAATTCAGATGGAACATTCACATATACACCAACAACATCATATGTGGGAACAGACATTTTTGTTTACGAAATTTTTGATAATGGTACTCCTTCATTAACTGATCAAGCTACTGTTACTATTACAATGAATAGTCTTAACAACCCACCTGTAGCTGTTGACGACGCTTTTTCAGAAAATATGAATCAAACAATATCTGGAAATGTTTTAACTAATGATTCTGACCCTGACAATGATAATCTTACAGTTAATACAACTCCTGTTACTCCTCCTGAACATGGTACACTTTCTT
>JAGGUV010000135.1 GCA_021158345.1 Bacteroidales bacterium | reverse complement strand
ATTAATAATAATGTGTTGATATTTAGAGTAAAACAATATATTAGTTAAATAAATTAAAAGTTTAAAGTGATAAATGTATTATAAATTTTTTGGTACATTTATAAACAGAAAAATCTAAACAAATGAAAAAAATATTTTTAATAATATTAATGCAGTTTTATTTTTTTGGTATTTTCAGCCAGGATGTATTGGTAAGGCCAGTAAAAGATTTGCCTATAATTAGTGATGTTAAGACAAAGATAGAAAAGGCAAAGGGCTGGATATTGCAGGATGATGGAGCTTGGGTTAGTGCTAAAAATAAAATTCCTTTTTTTCAATCTAAAATTAACAGGGAAGATTTAAAACAATATAAACTGGGACAGGATAATTTTGATGTAATTGAATTACGTGAAGTTGTAATTGATAATAATAATTATGCAGTTTTAGTAATTAAGTATAAAAAGGGAAAATATGATTTCCCATTAATTAAAGAAGGATGGAGCTCATATAAGTCATTAGATTATTATGTTTTTAAACCATCTAATCTTAAAAAAATATTACCTGATACTTTAGAAAATAATGGTACTAATGTTGTTTTTATGAATGTGTTGGTAAGTGGTAACATTGACAACTATGATTCAAAGGATTATAAATCGCAAATGGCACTGAATATTCAAAGATATATATATTCACGTAATCCAAGTCCTTCAAATTTAATTATTGCAGTAAATTTGATAAAAGATGAATATAATAAATTTATAAGGTATAAATTTATAAAGACTTTTCCATTTCAAAAAGTTTACTCTATGTATCAGAGGCCTGAAAATCAGATAAAATTATTTCATAAATCATATTATGAAGTTAAATACGATTATTTTAAAAAGTTCCTTTCAGGAGTATTAAGTGAAGAGGAAAAGAATCCTTCAAGTTTCGCAGGATATTATCAGCTTGCCCTATTCGAATATGAAGCAGAGGATTATTATGAAGCTATTTCTGATTTTAACGAAGCAATAGAGAGAAATCCCAATTCAAATTTTTTGATTTATGCATATAGAGGAAATGCCAAACATAAAATAGGCGATTATTATGGTGCTATTGAAGACTTTTCAAAGGCTATTAGGTTAAAACCCAAAGAACCGAAATTGTTCTCAATATGGGCCAGGGCTTATTGTAACAGAGGTGTTTCAAAATATTATATTAATGATACTGAAGGCGCTTGTAAAGATTGGCATAAAGCTATTGAAATGGGCGCTAATGAAGCTTATAAATATATTAACAAATATTGTATAGAATATTAATTCTTTAAAAATTTATTCTTATGACTAGAAAAATTTTATTTTTCATAATATTATTTACTGTTGGAATTTTTTCAACAACTTATTCACAAAAGTATAATTCCAATTACAAGAGGTTTTTTAATAACTGGTCAGCAAATGTCAATATTGGGGCTAATCAGTTTTATGGTGATATTAGCAATAAAAATTTATATGATAAAATAAATGAAGAGACTAAATTATCATACGGTTTTATTCTTACTAAGGATTTATCGCCTTATTTTGCAATACGAGGACAAATATTAAACGGAAAATTATATAGCACAAAAGATAAATATAATAATGGAGCTCCTGCAAATTTATGCTTTGATGCTGATGTTTTTGAATATAATATCAGTGGGGTATTAAATATTAGTAACTTAATTTGGAGAAATAATCTTTATAAAAAATTCTCTGTTTATGGTGTTTTGGGTTTTGGATTTTCAAATTGGAAAACAACATTAAAAAATTCCTTGACAGGTAATGTTATTTCCACTCATGGCTTTTGTGGTAGTGGACCTAATAAAAGAACTACTGAAATTGTTGGCCCTTTAGGTCTTGGTATAAATTATAATATTGGCAATAATATTTCTTTAAATATTGAGTCAACACTTAGAACAGTTAATTCTGATTTTTTAGATGCTGCTAAAGGTGGATTTAGTTATGATTTTTATTCTTATACTTCGCTCGGATTTACTTATAAATTTAATAATTCGTACAGAAGTAGTACTAAAAAATTTAAAAATACTCCTATAGGAAGAAAGGTTATTAAAAGAAAAAGCCCTAAAGAAGAAGAGTCTATTAATAAAAAAAATAAGAAAAGAGAAGCCAGGGAAAAAAGAAGAGAAGATAGAAAAAATAAAAAGAAAAAGAAAAATATTGAAATCGAACCACCTGAATTATTAGAGTTTCCGGATGTTAATAAAGTATACCCAAAAGACATTAAAAAAGTTAAAAAAATTAAAAAAATTGAAGAACCTTCTAATAACATAAAGGTAGTGCCTGAAGATGAGTCTGTTTATAATGAAGGCAAATTAATAATTACAGGAAATACTAAAAATATTATTAATAAAAATAAAGGCAAAACTTTAGTTGAGAAACCTAAAAATACTAGTTCTTATGTTTATGATGTTCAAAAAATTCAGGGAGTTGTTTTTAGAATTCAAATTATGGCATCAAAGAAAAGAATGAATTTTAAGAAAGTTCTTTCCGAAAATAATATAAAAGAAAATGGTTACGTGGATTATTCACATGGTTGGTATAGGTATTCTGTGGGAAATTTCCCCTCTTATAATAAAGCTAAACGTTATTGTGATATTTTGTATAACAAAGGATTTATTGATGCTTTTGTTGTAGCTTATAGTAATGGAAAGAAAGTCCCTTTGAATGTTTTTAAATAATTTTTCATTAATAGAATAAAGAATTAAAATCTATAATTTTATTTAACAAGGTTTACCCTGTGAAATAGCAAAGCGAAAATATTTCACTGGGTTTACCCTGTGAAGTAGCAAAACGAAGTTATTTCACAGGGTAATTTTTTTTAATTCCCGGTTTTCAATTTCAAAATATAATCATTTCCTTACCTGCCATTGTAATTAATGTTATCAAATCTAAACCCTAAATTCTTAAATCATTTTTTTGTTGATCTCAGAACAAGGATTAACAATTAGCGATTTTTGATTTTTTTAGTATAAAAACAAAATTTTTATAAAATATAAAGTGACTTTTAACTAACCTCTCAGCGTACATAGTTCCTGACAGGTTTAAAAAGTAAAAATATGCATAGAAAAAATAATTAAAATTTAATCTTCCCAAATCAAAATTCTAAAATCCAAAATCATTTTGTTCATGGATGTTTCAACTGTTTATATTTTTATTTATCCACAATAGGTCTTGGATCTAAAGTTTTATCTAATAAATTTTTAAAATCATTGCCTGAAGGATTTTGAAAAATTTTTAAGTTGAAGGAAGGTATTATTGCCATGATATGGTCAATAATATCCGATTGAATATTTTCGTATTTATCCCATTGCTGAATATTTGAGAAAACATATATTTCAATAGGCAGGCCTTTTTCAGTAGACTGCAGTTGTCTTACCAAAAAGGTCATATCATTTCTGATAAAGGGATCTTTTTCAAGATATTTTTTGAGGTAATATCTGAATACTCCAATATTGGTAAGTTCATTATTTTTATTTTTTTTTATGTAATCGGCAATTAAATCTATTTTTTCAAAACGGCTAAGCATATCATTATCACAGAATTTGATTGTTGAGATGTCTATGTATAAAGAACGTTTTATACGTCTGCCACCGGATTCTTCCATGCCTCTCCAATTTTGAAAAGAGTCTGTTATCAATGAGTATGTAGGAATTGTAGTAATGGTTTTATCCCAGTTTTGTACTTTAACAGTAGTAAGGGACATGTCAATAACAATGCCGTCAGCTTCAAATTTTTTTACTGATATCCAGTCGCCCGGTCTTACCATGTCGTTGGCAGAAAGCTGTATACTGCCTACAAATCCTAAAATAGGGTCTTTAAATATTAGCATCAAAACAGCGGATAAAGCACCTAATCCTGCTAATAAAGCATTTGGTGATTTATTTAAAATTATCCCGATTATAATAATAGCACCTATAACATAAAAGATAATTTTAATAACCTGAACATAACCTTTAATAGTTTTTGTTTTAGCTATTTTGAAACCTTGATAAATATCCTGCAAAGCATTTAAAAAAGCATCTATTGTAAGCAATGAAACTATGATAATATATATTTTAACGATTGCAAAACTAAAATTTATTAGTGTGCTTTGCTCTTTAAAACTTATTTGCACAAACCAGTAAAATAATATCCCAGGTATTATTAATAATAATTTATGGAAGACTTTTCTATTGAAAAAAATGTCGTCCCAGATTGTTTTGGTTCTTTTTGAAATGCCCTTGAGTATTTTTATCAAAATTTTTTTTATAATAAAATATATTATAAATGCTGCAATAATAGCCAGGATAAAGCAAATAAATATTGAACTAATATTTGAAAGCTTAAGAGATAATCCTGCCTGAGTTAATTTTTCAAATATTATTTTATACATAGAATAATTCATTTTAATTGTTTTAAAAATTAATATAAAGATATAATTTTTTTTTGAGATAAATTCAAAATCTTTATATTTTATAAATTATTTAAAATTAGTAAATATTGTATATAAATATTGTAAATAAGCCTGACTATTTTTAAGACATTCATTATTAACAGAATCAGAAGCTGAAAAATATTTTTTAATTGTTTTTTTTGAGGTGTTGTCAAATACAATTGTTTGTTGAGGCGTTATCCAACCATAGCCGTATTTGTAAGCATAAAAAGCAAATTTGTTTTTGTTTTTATCAAATAAATTATTGCTCCATTGGAAATTGCTATAATCAATATTTAGTTGTCCGAGAATTGTAGCAGGGATATCTGTCTGACTGCCGATAGTATTGATTTTTACACCTTTAAATTCATCTTTTAATACATTCCCGTAAATAATTAAAGGAATATGATATCGCTCAACAGATGAGGCATCGTTTCTGAATAAAGGTAAACGATGTCCATGGTCAGCAACAAAAATAAACAAAGTGTTATTAAACCATTTTTGTTTTTTAGCTTTTTTAATAAATTCTCCAATACTTTTATCAGTATAATAAATTGAGTTTTTAAACAAAGATGCTTCGTCCTTACCTTGTATTTGTGTTTTCATGGGTACTTCAAAAGGCTCGTGACTGCTTAAGGTCATAACATTAACAAAGAAAGGCTCCGGCATATTATTATTTATATCTTTCAGGATTTTATTAAATACAACATGGTCATGTGCTCCCCATTTTGAGTTAAGGTCTTTTTTGTCAAAGTTTGATTTATCAGTAATATTATCATAGTTACAATTTTTTATAAAAGCCTTAATATTGGCAAATTCTGTAAGCCCTCCATAATAAAATGAAGTGTGATATCCATTATTTTTAAGTACTTTAGGCAAATATGAAATATGGGCTAATTTTTTTGTGTGATTAATAATATTATCATTAGGGATAGATGGAAATCCAGCCAGTACAGCGGGGAAAGCATTAGGAGTTCGTCTGCCGCTCGGATGAAAATTTGTGAATAAGATACCTTGTTTTATGAGATTTTCTAAATTTGGTGTTAAGCCTTTTACTCCGTCTAAAGATTCAAAAACATCTGCTGTAAAGCTTTCTAAAATAAGTATTACTATGTTGGGCTTATTGTTGTTTTTAAGAATATGAGTTATATCAGTAGAATCTGTTTTTGGAAAGAGTAAATCCATTCTTTTATTCATCTCATCATCTGTCATAAATTTAAAATCGGCTTTATTTGTTCTCTTACTTTTTTTATAAGTATATGCAAGATTCCATTCGGGGCTTAAAGCTGCATGATTTGCAAATGTATGATTTGAGAAATACACAAAACTAGGATTCATGGGAACAATATCAGTACCACCTCTTAATGCAATAACATAAGCAGTGAGTACAATAAAAATTAATACAATTTTTGTAATCACTGACAGAAAAGTATTTTTTATTTGTTTAAATTTTGTTTTTAAAAAAATGCGGTTATGAATAAAAATAGCAAAAACAGATATCAATGATGCTATAAATAATAAAAGCAGAATAGGAGAGGAGGAGCATGAAGCCATTGCTTCTTTGGGATATTTTAAATATGATATTGCATCATAATCGAGTTTGCTTCCCCATTCTTTGTATAATTGCATATCGCCTACACTTGCCAACGAAAGTATAATGATGATGATGTAATTATACCATTTTATAATTTTATTGATGAAAGGTTTTGTTAAAAACAACTGAAAAATCCATAAAAGTAGAGGTATGCCTGTGATGTATGATGCTGTGGATAAATCCATATACGTTCCGTAAAAGAAAATTTTAAATATTTCAAGATTGCTGATTCCGTTTAATTTGCTAAAATGATAAAATACGAATATCACCCTGCAAAGTTGAAGAAGCAAAAGCCAGAACAGAAAATACTTTAAAAAATATTTTGTTCTGTTTAAAATTTCTTTGTAATTATTCATATTGTTTAATATTTGTAAAATGGATAGATTTTAAATTAAAGACCCGCAAGATTTATTTTTTTATTAATAAATTTTGCGGGTGTAGATTCTTTTAAAATAAACTTTTTATAAATCAGCATCAAACATTGGATCCCATGGTGGTAAAAGAATAGGTTTTTGTTTGAGGATTTTTAGTACATCTTTAGATACATATTTTTTATTGACAACAACTCTAAACATATATTCGTCGAACCATTTATCAGTCATAATTAAATGACCTTTAAATCCTGACATTCCCCAGCTATTTTCCAAAAGCCATTTGTTAATGTTATTGTCTTTGTCAAGGTCAACACCAACTAAAGTCATGCCGTGTGATGAACCACTCTCGTGTGTTATGATACGTTGTTTTTTATTCATATTGAAATCAACACCTAAAAGATCGTTATAATCATAATAATTTACGTCCAGATATCCTTTTTGCCTGTCAAGTTGTTTGCCAACGTCACAAGAAAAATACATTGCCTCATTATCTTTAATTGATTTAATGGCAAATTCTTTTATGGCTTTATTAGGCAGGTTTATATATAACCAGTTAACACCTTCCTGAACATTTCTGTCGAACTGAATTTCATAAAGTTTATAATATTCTCTTGAAGGGTCGTTCATCAATAGAACATATTCTTTTAAGTCAACTCCAACAGCTTCTTTATAAAATGATAAAGGTGTATATTCTTTTGGCTCGCTGATAGAGTCATTTACATCTTTATATCTCCATATAAATTTTGTTGGAGGTTCACCGAGATTGATAGCAAGAATATGATAAATTTCGCCAAGCATTTTTACTTTTTCTTTTCTTAAATCTTTAAGGCTTTTATTTTTTTTATTTAATTCTCTGAGTATTAATCCGTCTTCTCTTAATTTTCTTTTTAATAATCTTGACATTGTAGATGTGCTGTTGCTGCTGTTGGTTTCAGGCATAACGCTTTGAGGAACAAGTCCGTATTTTTCTGTTATATTTGTGAAGTCGTTCCAAACACCTCCGTCATTGACAGGACTTTTAAAAAGCCAGTCAACAGTTCTGTCGTCTAAGCCTTTGTCTTTTGTTGAAATAATCCCTTCTAAAAATAAATTGGCTTTTTCTATCTGATCCCAAAAAAAAGAATAATTCTGTGAGAAATTAAAATCCGAAAGATTATATTTTTCAATAACCTTAGGACGCATAACATTTAAACTGGCAAACAACCAACATCTGCCTGATTGTTTTTGATTTGTTATTCCTTTTGTCTTTACTTTATCTGAAAAATATGTGTCTATTTTCCCGACATTTTCTCTGTTTATTGCAAGTTTTTTAATGCTGTTATTTGAGATAGCATTTGTTATTGCCCTTGTGCTTGCATCATTTTTATGATATTTTTTTATCTCTTGTAATACCTCTTTTGTAATTGTTCCTTTTTTGTTTTGACTATATCCTATTAATGACATGCATAATAATGCAAGTGTAAGGATCGAAATTTTTATTTTTTTCATACGTTTTTTTTGTTTTATTTTTTAATGAAACAAAAGTAAAGATTTTATTTTAATTTTAATTATTTTCTTAAAAATTATTATATTAAGGAGACTCCAAATAATTTTAAGAAATTAAACTATCTTTGAAACACTCTTTTTAACAAATTTTCAATGCTATTTTAGGACAAGACAAAGTGTTATTTTATACTTGTAACATTTTTTCTATAAACAACACCTCTTTCTTTTAATCCTTGTAAAAGATATTCAACACATTCGGGTTGAAGTCCAATATATTCAGGAGCAGAAATACCTTTTTTAGTATAAACACCGTCAACAATCATTCTCAGCATTGTAGTAGCTGTATATCCCGTGCATCGAGCCATTGAATGAATTTTTGTTTCTTTATCGTACTCATCATATAAATCAAAAGTATATATGGTTTTTTCTCCATTTTTCTCACCTTCAACAATAATGCGCATAATTGTAATATCCTCTTCACCTTCTTTTAGTTCCCATTTTGGAAACAATAATTTTGAAGTAAAATCAAGAGGTGCAATTTTGGTATTATTAATTTCAATTTCCTCTTTACTAAAAAAACCTGTGTCTTTAAGCAATTTCATTTTTTCGACATGACCGGGATAACGCAAAGTCTTTTCAATCATATTTGGAGCGTCAACAGTATAAATCAAAGTCCTTAATCCATCGCTGTTAAAAGCCTCTAAAGTTCCAATTTCAGGAAAATCCATAAGTTCTACATCAGAGAGAGCAGGTTTAACAATTATTTTTTTATCCCTTACAAAACGAGCAGGCCTGGTATATTCTTCAATAACATCGGCAGGAGAAAACACAGCTTTATATTCATAAGGCAATTCTCTTTTCTTTGGTAAACCACCAACATACATTTTAATATCATAGGTTTTATCTAACAAATTATCAGCATAAGCAGATAAAATATTGCTCATTCCAGGAGCTACACCAATATCCGAAACTACTATTACATTATTTTTTTTAGCTAAATCGTTTAACAAAAATAAATCTTCAGGAAAAAAAGTTATATCTACAACATTTTTTTTAGCCTCTATTATTGCTTTCAAAGTATTGAAGCCCATAAATCCGGGTACTGCATTCACTACAAAATCAAAATCTTTTATAATTTGCTTTACATTATCAGAAATTGATAAATCTTTGCAAATAGTTTTTATGTTTTTATACGATGATATTTTTTTTAATGATAGCTCATTAATATCTGCAATACTTACTTCAAATTTTGAGTCTTTTGAAAGGTCAATAGCCATTGGTCTTCCCACCAAACCTGCTCCTAATACAATTATTTTCATAGACATATTTTATTTATAAATCATTTTAAATATTTTAACAGATAGCAAATTTAAACTTTTTTATTAAAGTTTAAAAATGAAAAAATAAAATGTTTTATTTAAAAATATTTCAGGATTATTTTAATAAATTTTGAATAAGTTATGCTTAACAACAAAGTTTTATGCTTAGCATAGACAAGTTTGTTTACAATTTTTATTATAAAATAAAAGCCCCTGTACAATGTACAGAGGCTTATTAGTAGCGGGGGCAGGATTCGAACCTACGACCTTTGGGTTATGAGCCCAACGAGCTACCACTGCTCCACCCCGCAATATATCTTTTTCTTTTTAAAGAATTTCTATCAATTTTGAGTTTGCAAAGATATATTTTGTTTCTTTGCAATCCAAAAAAAAATATAAAAAAATTTAATAAAATATCTCTTCTATTTTGCACAAGGCTGGTTTTATAAATATTATAGGAAATCCAAATGTTGGTAAATCAACATTAATGAATGCTTTAGTTGGTGAAAAATTGTCAATAATTACAAGCAAAGCACAAACTACAAGGCATAGGATTATGGGCATTGTTAATGGCGATGATTTTCAAATTATTTATTCCGACACACCCGGAATAATAAAACCTCATAATAAATTACACGAATCAATGATGCATTTTGTAAAATCTGCTTTAATTGATGCCGATATTTTTTTATTTGTTGTGGAGGTTGGTGAAAAAAATCCTAATCAAGAAATATTAGATACTATTAATAAATCAAATATTCCTGTTTTGCTGATAATTAATAAAATTGATTTAAGCACTCAAAAGGTTGTTGAAGATTATATTAAATTCTGGGATAACAAATTGATAAATGCGGAGATAATTCCTGTATCTGCACTTTATAAATTTAATATTGAAAAAGTTTTTGATGAGATATTAAAAAAATTACCTGTTTCACCTCCTTATTATTCTAAAGATGCTCTAACTGACAAGTCGCAAAGATTTTTTGTTTCTGAAATTATTCGTCAAAAAATATTATTGTTTTTTTCAAAAGAAATACCTTATTCTGTTGAGATTGTTGTTACATATTTTAAAGAAGAAGAAAAAATTATCAGGATAGGAGCAACAATTTATGTTAGCCGGGAAACGCAAAAAGCAATAATTTTAGGTCATCAGGGCAGGGCAATTAAAAAAATTGGTATTGAATCAAGAAAAGACCTTGAAGATTTTTTCAATAATAAAATTTATCTTGAGTTAACGGTTAAAGTAAGTAAAGATTGGAGAAATAATAATAACCAATTAAAAAGATTCGGATACGAATTATAGAAATTTTTTATAATTTTATTTTTTAACAGATAAGTTTTTTATAATGAGCAATATTTTAGCAATTGTTGGACGACCCAATGTAGGGAAATCTACTTTTTTTAACAGAGTTACAGGCATGCGTAAAGCTATTGTCGATTCTGTTAGTGGCATTACCCGCGACAGACATTACGGAAAATCTGATTGGAATGGCGTTGAGTTTTCGGTTATTGACACTGGTGGATATATTATTGGCTCCGATGATATTTTTGAAGAGGAAATAAGAAAACAAGTGGATTTAGCTATTGATGAAGCTGATGTTATTCTTTTTATGGTTGATGCTAAAGAAGGTGTTAGTGCTTTTGATGAAGATGTTGCTGATATTCTTAGAAAAACTACCAAAAAAGTTTTACTTGCTGTTAACAAAGTTGATAATCCACGTTTACAAAACGATGCTGTAGAATTTTACAGTCTCGGCTTAGGTGAGATTTATTGTATTTCCTCTGTTAGCGGAAGCGGAACAGGTGAACTCTTAGATGCTGTTGTTGAATCTTTTAATGTTGATGACAAAGTTGATGACAAAGAATATGAAGATTTACCACATTTTGCTGTTGTTGGTAGACCTAATGTTGGAAAATCATCTTTTATTAATACTCTATTGGGCTATAAGCGTAATATTGTTACTGATATTGCAGGTACTACACGCGATTCTATTAACAGTGAGTATAATGCTTTTGGATTTAATTTTTTATTAGTAGATACTGCAGGTATAAGAAAAAAGACAAAAGTAAGCGAAAATATTGAATTCTATTCTGTTATGCGCTCTATCAGAGCAATAGAGCATTCCGATATTTGTTTTTTGATTGTTGATGCTACTAATGGTTTTGAATCTCAGGACTTAAATATTTTTCATCTTATTGTAAAAAATAATAAAGGCGTTGTTATTATTGTTAATAAGTGGGATTTGATTGCAAAAGAGACAAATACTGCAAATGCATTTATCAAAAAAATTAAAGATAAAATTGCACCTTTTAATGATGTACCTATAGTTTTTACTTCTATTATTAATAAACAAAGAATTTTTAAAGCACTTGAAGTTGCTAATTCTGTTTATAAAAGACGTTCACAAATTATTGCTACTTCAGTTTTAAACGAAGAACTATTACCTGTTTTTCTTGAAACGCCTCCTCCTGCTTATAAAGGCAAGTATATTAAAATAAAATATGTTACTCAGCTTAAACTTGCTTATCCTGCTTTTGTGATTTTTTGTAATTTGCCTCAATATATCAGAGATCCTTACAGGAGATTTGTGGAAAACAGATTAAGAGAAAAATTCGATTTCGAGGGAGTTCCTATACAAATATATTTCAGACAAAAATAATTTTTTTATTTTTGCAAATATTATTTTCGGAACTATATGGTATAGAGTATCTGAGTTTGTGACAATTTTGATTAAACACTTAAATTAAGAAAGGATCTTATTTTTTTTAATGTCAGAAACAACAAAAAATATTCGTATTGATAAATGGCTGTGGGCTATAAGAATTTATAAAACCCGCTCTCAGGCTTCTCAAGCCTGTAAATCAGGAAAAGTTCTTATTGACAATGTTTGTGTTAAACCATCACGTGAAGTGAAAATTGATGATGTTATAACTCTGAAAAAAGATCATATTACAAGAACTTTTAAAGTAATAGGACTATTAAAAAACAGGGTAGGAGCAAAATTAGTCCCTGATTTTGCCCTTGACCTTACACCAAAAGAAGAATATGAAAAAAGAAAAATTATCAACAAAGTAAATTTTGAGAATAGAGACAGGGGCTTGGGCAGACCAACAAAGAAACAAAAGCGTCAATTAGATAAATTTAAATTCTAATAAACAGAATTAAACAGTTTGAAGAATTAGTAATAAAACAAAAATTTTTAATCATGGCAAGAGAACATAAGTTATTTAAAGGAAAAACATTAGCAATATTATCTGGTGGTGGTGACACACCTGCTATAAATTCAAGTATCGAATCAGTTAGAAACAGAGCATCAATGCTTGGCTATAAAGTTTATGGAATAAAAAAAGGTTGGAAAGGCTTATTGGGTGATGGCGATATTGTTGACCTCTCTCATCAACCTTATGATGGCTGGTATGGTGGAACTGCATTGAATTCTAGCCGTACAAATCCTTTCCCTTCAAAGAAAAACCCCGAAAACAGAGTACCTCAAATATTAAAAAATTTAAAGAGATATAAAATTGATGTTCTTGTTACTATTGGTGGTGACGATACTAACGGAGCAGCTAAAAGATTATATGAAACAGAAGGTATTCCTGTGATTGGCTTTCCTAAAACTATTGACAATGACCTGCGTACAGGAACTATACATAAATATAACGGTAAAGAAATTGAAGCAGTAATATGTCCGGGATTTCCTTCAGCAGCTAAGGCTATTGCTGAATTTGCCGGCAGAATTAAAACTACTGCCGAATCGCATAACAGAGTTATTGTTCTTGAAGTTATGGGAAGAGATGCAGGTTGGCTTACAGGTACTTCAATTTTTGGTGGCGCTAAATTAGGTCTTATACCCGAATATGAAATCACTAAAGAACGTAAAAGAATGTTTTTTGAAAGAGTGAAACAAGCTTATATGGATTCTCCTCGAAAATCTCTTGTTATCCCTGTTTCTGAAGGTGTTAGGTGGTATGATGATAAAAAAGACAAAGTTGATGTTGTTTATGCCAGCTCAGAACTAGATGAATATGGCCATCCGCGTTTTGGTGGTATCAGTGGTGTTATTGCTTCTGAAATTTCTCAAAAATTGGGTCTCGATGCCAGAGCTCAAATAACAGGATATTATGCCAGATCAGGTATCTGTAGAAAATACGACCGCAGACTTACTACCACTCTTGCTGATAAAGTTGTTGACCTATTGCTTAGAGAAAAATACGGTCAAATGCCTGTGCTTAGTAAAGTTGTACCTTACCATGAATTAGAAGAGTATAATACCAGCTCTATTGATATGGGAACTATAGGTAATAAACCTTTGTCAGAAGATTATTTTGATATTGATAAATTTGAATTTACTGATGCTTATAGCGATTTTCTTAAGAAAATTCTTAAATATCCCCGCTTCCTCGATTTTAATTCTGATTTCCCTGCTGTAGTTCCGGAAAAATAATATTGGATTTTTATTGGCAAACTTTATAAGATTAATAAATACCAAAGATTTATATTTTAAATCTTTGGTATTTTTTTTAGTATAAAAAATTAATTTTTTTTTATACTTTTATAAAAAATTAATTTTATGAATCTATTTACTGTAAGAGCGCGAGATTGGAAAGTTGACGGAGGTGCGTCTTTTGGTGTTGTACCTAAAACAATCTGGAGAAAATATTGTGATGCTGATGAAGACAATTTAATAAAATGTTCAAACAGATTGTTGCTGATAAAAAATAATGATAAACTTGTTTTAATTGATACAGGTTTTGGCAACAAAAGAGATGAGAAATATTATTCGTATAAATACTTTTTTGGAGATAATGAGCTTAAAAAGAATATCAAAAAACTTGGTTTTTCGTTAGACGAGATAACAGATGTAATAATAACTCATTTGCATGACGACCATATTGGAGGGGCTGTAGAATACAATAAAAATAAAGAATTAGAGATTGTATTTAAAAATGCTGATTTCTGGATTTCAAAACAACAATGGGACTGGGCTGTTAATCCAAATAAAAGAGAAGTTGCTGCTTATTTTCCTGAAAATTTTATGCCTCTGAAAAAATCAGGCAGACTACATCTTATTAATGAAGAAAATGAATATATTGAGAATATTTATTTTAAAATTTATAACGGACACACACAGGGACAGATAATTCCGGTAATCACATACAAAAACAAAAAAATTATTTTTATGGCTGACTTCATACCTTCTGTTTTTCATATTCCTATTCCCTATGTTGCTGCTGTTGACATACAACCTTTATTATCATTAAAAGAAAAAGAAGAGTTTCTTAACCAAGCTGTTGAAAATGGCTATATCTTATTTTTTGAACACGATTATTATCACGAATGTTGCAGTCTGAAACACAGCAAGAAAGGCATTGTTATGGATAAACATTTTTTGTTAAAAAATTTAATCTAAATAAAACCTGTAAAAAAATGAAAAATATTAAAATTCAGTTATCAGCAATTCTCATAAGTATTTTTTTAATCGCAATTAGTTGCAGGGAATTAACTGTTACAACTAAAATAAATAAAGACGGAAGTATAGAACGTATTATAAAAATCAAAGGTGACTCAACAGATGTTTTTAATGACACTTATCCTGTGCCAACTGACACATCATGGACAACAAGCTATTATAAAGACACTCTCACAAAAGAAGAGAATAAATTTGTTTTTACCATCAGCAAAAAATTTAAAAATATTGATGAGCTGAACAATTTATACAAAAACGATAATAGCAGCTATTCAAAATTAGACAGAGAGATATCAATTCACAAACAAAATAAATGGCTGTTTACATACTTTACCTATAATGAAATATATAAAAATATTAACTCTTTTACCAGATATCCAATATCAGATTTCGTAACAAAAGAGCAATTCAATTTACTTTTTAATTCTGATGATGATACAATAGAAAAAAATAAAATTGATAGTCTAAAATATAAAAATGATGTAGATAAAACACTTTCAAAAATAAAATTATGGTATAATAAAAATCTTTTCGAAGAATTTTATGACATACTTACAAATAATGTTAAAAATATCAATGATAAAGATTTAACAGTAGAAAAAATTAATAAAAACAAGACTAAAATTTTTGCAAGTATTAAGGATGAAGATGACTTAGACGTAGAAACACTTATAAATAAAAGCTCAGAAATATTAAAAACAAATATTTCTGATAAAATTAAAATTAATGAAGAAACATTTTATGAATTAGAAAAAAAGACTGAGCAATATATTTATCTTATTAATGGAGAAAAATTTAAAAATGAAATAATAATGCCCGGGACAATTATTTCGTCTAATGCAGAGAAAACAGATAATAACACTCTTAGCTGGGATGTTAAAGGTAATAAATTTTTCTATGATGACTTTATTATGCAAGCTGAATCAAAATATATTAATACTTCTGCTGTTGTGTTAACAATTCTTTTGGGAATTTTAATTTTATTAATATTGTTTTTATCAATCAAGAAAAAAGAAAAAAAATAAGCATATATTTGTCATTTATTTAGTATTGATTTTATGCAAAACGAAATTTTAAAATTAAACCAAAAACTACAAGCTTCAAAGCCTGAAGAAATTATAAAATATTTTCTTAACACATATAAAAATAAAATTGTTTTTGCCTCAAGTCTGGGTTTAGAAGATCAAATCATATTAAAAATAATTTCTGATATTGACAGAAAGACAAATATCTTTACTTTAGATACAGGCAGGCTTTTCCCCGAGACATACGATTTAATACAAAGGTCGGAAAGCAGATATAAAATAAAAATAAAAATTTATTTTCCTGATGCTGAAAAAGTAGAACAAATGGTTAACACAAAAGGAATAAATTTATTTTATAATAGCATAGAAGACAGAAAACTTTGTTGCAAAATAAGGAAATTAGACCCTTTGAAAAGGGCATTAAAAAATTTTGATGTCTGGATTTGCGGTTTAAGAAAAGAACAATCTGTAACAAGAACAGACCTGCAAATAGTTGAATGGGACGAAAACAACAAAATGTTAAAAGTAAACCCGTTAATAAACTGGACATATTTACAAGTAAGAGAATACATAAAAAACAATAAAATTCCGTATAATCCATTACACGACAAAGGTTTCCCAAGTATAGGCTGTCAGCCTTGTACAAGAGCTATCACAGATAACGAAGACATCCGCTCGGGCAGATGGTGGTGGGAAAATCCTGAAACAAAAGAATGCGGGTTACACGTAAAAGAGGGGTAAAATTTTGTTGATGTTCTATGGACAAAGGCGAAATATAGCGCATAGAGTAGTTATTATCTACTAGTTACCAATAATTGTAAAAAGATGAAACCACTACATAAAATATTGACATTAATTTTTCTTATATATGTTCCATTTGGACTTTTTGGACAAAATAATGCTGAATATGAAAATGAAGAGATTAAAGTAATAAATCAGTTTCTGAGTAAATTGATTGAAGCAGACAGATTGAGTTCTCTTAACAAGACTGATAGTTCATTGATTGTTTATTTCCAAACTAATCTAATATGTAATCTTGAAAAAGACCCTTTGTTTAAAGGAGATTACAAATCGAATAAACTCTTAAAGAGACTTGAAAACAATTATTTAGGTGAACGAATAATAGACACAACAAAAGTTGACAGAATCAATAAAATCAAATTTCTATTTGAAAATAAACAGAGTTGTTTAAAAAACAAATATGATTCAGACATAGTTATTGGGACTTTAAATATATCAAGGATTAGTTTTAATAAATCATTGACGATTGGTTACTTCTATTATACTGTTTATTGTGGCGAAGATTGTGGATGGGGAGACTTATTAAGAATTGAAAAAAAGAATGGAATTTGGGAAATTACAGATTATCTGATTTCATGGATTTCATAAGAAAAAACAACTATTGGTAACAAAAAATATAGTGCATGCCGCAAGCAGTTGTAAATATAAAAGATAGTACTTTAAATAAAATAAATTTTAATTTGAAAAGAAATCGTCTCAAATTGCGGCACGCACCATATTCAAACCGT
>JAGGUV010000069.1 GCA_021158345.1 Bacteroidales bacterium | reverse complement strand
TCATTTAACATTTCTTTCAAATCTTCAATAAATTTATCAAACATTTTTACTTTATTGCTTTCTTGTATCTGTGTTTCACTTAATACATAACTTCCATCTAAATCTATTTCTACAATAGCTCTACCTTTCTTGGCTGGTTCTTTAATTGTTAGTGTTCCATCTTCATCAGGCGTTACAAAATATACTTTTATGTGTTTTGTCAATTTTTGTGAAGAAAGTTTTAATTTCCAGTAACCAGATTGAGCTATTCTTTCTCTTAAAGTTACTTTGCTAGATAGAACAGCCACTACTTTACAATTTTTAGGGATGTATATTACTATATCAACATCTGGTAAATGATAACCAAATTCGCCGTAATCTATTAATAAATTTCTTTTTATTTTGGCTAATTCTATAGATAGATTTTCTTCTTTAGTTCTTTCTAATTTATTTCCATCAACAATTTTTAAACCAAGTTCTTTTACTTCTTCTTGGATAATAAAAAACAATCAACTTTTCCAGATTTTTACCTTTAAAAGCACGCCAAGATTGTTCATGATCTTGACCTGTAAAACATTCTTTGTGTAATGGTTTGGCATCTATTAATATCTGACTAATATATTTATAAGCATTATTCCCGTGTTCTGCTTTATAATTACGATAAATTTCAAATAAATTTTCAATGCTAAATTTTTTCATTATTAAATTTTTTCCATTATTAAAATATATTCTGTTGGATAAACAAGTGTGTTTTTTGAATTATTAGCTTTTGTAAATTTTCCTGTTTTAGGATCTCTTGTAGAAGGCAACATTTTTGATGGAATTTCTCGTTTAATTATTTTGTGAACTATAAAACCAATATTTTCAAATTGTTCTTTAAATACTTCTGCATTTAATATTTCAACTCCTTTAAGTTTAGTATTACCTATAACTATTGCAGCTCGACCTCCTTTTTTTAATACTCGTTTCATTTCTATAAAACTTTCAAGCATATCTGCAAAATAATTTCTTACTTCAATACCTTTTTTATTATTTCCGAGTTCGTTTACAATCTTATCTGCAATAAAACTTTTTAAATCTATCAATTTTCTTTCTCTATAAGAACTTCCAATAAATTTTTTTCTAAAAGATGATAACTCGTCTAAAAAACCAAACCAAAGCGAAGGCAGCTGATGTAAATCAGCATACTCATAAGAAGTAACATAGGGTGGACTTGTAACAATTAGAGTTGCCTTTTCATTTTCACAAGGTATTTGTCGTGCATCGCTGTTTTTTACAATTCTAAATTTGCCAATATTGTTTTTTACTTCGTCTGATAAAATATTATTAAAACTTTCATGTTTTTTTATCATTTTTTTTGCTTGCAATTCAAACTTATAAAATGGGTCTATTTCTTTTTTGTTGAAATCTCTTGTAGGTTTAACACTTTTTTGCAACCATATTGAACAAGATTTTAATATTTGAGAAAAAGTTATTAGAAAAAAATCTTGAATATCTTTATTCTCAATTTTTAAGATATTAAATAAAATAACAAGTAGTTTATTTTTTATATGAGGCTTAAACCAATAATCAACTCGTTCAGGAAGTTTAATATGTTCATTTGCTTTTAATAATTCATTATCAAACTCTCCATTTAATTTTGAATTTAGTTTCAGAATTAAATTTGAAAATTCATTTAATAATAGTTTGTATTCAATTGGAGTAGATTTAACTTTTGCTAATAATACAGCAATTTCGTTAATATCTGTTCCAATCCCTATCCGATTGTTTACTATTGCTTCGATTACAGTTGTTCCACTTCCCATAAATGGATCAATTATTATATCCCCATCTTGACTATTCTGCCTTATTATTCTTGATACTAATTGAGGGATAAATTTTGCAGGATAAGTGTAATATCCATGAGTTATATATGCTGTGTCCTTAATTGTTTTATCAGAAAAAGACCAATCATATTCAATTGGAATTTCTGATAATTTTTTTATTTGTATTTTTGTTCTTATCATTAAAAGAGCCCTTTTTATTTATTACAAAGATAATAATTTTTATGAGTTCATTTAATTTCTCCTTACATAAAATCAAACTTCTAGATATGCACTACACTCTAATTTGCCTTTGTTCGTTGTAATGCATCTTGTTAATATACTAATATTTAGAAAATAATATTTAATAATTTTATTTCCAAACATACAAATATATTTTAATTAAGCATTTAAATTATCTAATGGAATTTTTATTTTTTTGTAGATGTTTATTTGTAACGTGCGTATAAATTTCTGTTGTTTTTGATGAACTATAAAAAAGTTGTGGGGTTTTTTGTCGAAGTATGAACCATAATCCAATATTTACCGGTTTCAATTTAAAAACTAAAAAACCATATGATAAAACAAATTTATCACTAATTTTCCTTCTTGATAAAAGCCAATCTTCAAATTTGTAAAATTTCGGTAATTATTAAAACCACATATCGCCTGTAATAGCCGGACCCGCTACTTTTGGTGTCGCCTGCCTAACGTGCCTTGGCAGACAGGTTCAACAATGTATATGAAAATTATAGATGATAGTGCTATGGAGTTTTTAAATGCTTAGATGTTGGCGTTTCGTTGTTTTTTTTCATTGCTTATACAGGGCAGGTTCTTTTGCAATTTTCGGCTTGCCCCGTGAGATAGTTCTTTATTATTATTAGAAAATATTTAAGTTACTCAATTTTAGCAACAAACTGCATTATTGTTAAGTTCTTATCTCACGGGGTGAATGCGTTGGCTGGTACGAATTGCAAACCCACCTGCGGAACGGGCAGGTTGCTTGTGTGTTGGAGAAAACCAAATTTGCGAGATGTGCGGTGGCCTTCACAATGAATGCCAACTGTCCACGGCTATGTTGTGTGCCGCTTTGTACCTTTATGTTTGTTGATGTTCACTCCGTTCAAATTTCAATTTCTTGTCTTGATGACCTACGGTATGCACTATGAGCCGCTGTTATGGTGCGTTTTAGTTTTATTTGGTGTTGTTATTCTTTTCCACTTATGTTTCTCAAGTTTGGGAATTACTGCACTATGATCTTTGTCTGTCCAATTGCCATTCCTTCTTTATAAACTGCCGCAAGATAAATTCCTGGAGTCCAGTCGCTGATGTTAATCATATTTTTATCATCATGTATTTCCTGTTGATGGATAATAGACCCCATCATGTTTTGAATAACTAAGTGCTCATATCCCGTTTCTGCTCCATCACAATAAATATTAATTGTTTCTCCACTTGCCGGATTGGGATATACAAACATCATGTTTTGTCTTTGCGACATTGGAAAGTCATTTTTTACACCTACATAAGTTGATTCAAAGGCTCCAATGTCGGGTGCAATTCCTGTGTATTGTCCGGGTTCCAGTTCCAGTAAGACTTCACCCTCCCATTCAAAATAGTCAATTCCTGTATTGATACAGGGCGAACCGGCATTTAACGAAAAGTCCTCATTGCCAGGATCTACAAACATTGGGTCCTCATTAAAGATATTCCCTCCGGCATCAGTCAAACCTGCTGGAATAGCATTTGCCTGTAATAAGTTATTAGCAAAAACCACCGTATCATCTGCATCATACAGAATTAAGCTGTTGTTCCCATAAATTATGTTATTGATGATGTATGGTTTTGCATGCCAACCGCAATAAATACCGAAATAATTATTATTAACGACTGTGTTATTGGCAATCCGAGGACTTCCAGTGCAACGGATACCGGAATTGCTACCATAAATAACATTTCTGAATACTAATGGATTGCAGCGTGTAATCTCGATTCCACCCCACAAGTTATTACGGACCACGTTCCCGACAATGGTATCCAAAGATTCATAAGAATGAATTCCCTGCAATGCCTCTTCTAGTATATTGTTTTCAATGATTACAGAGGAAGTATGTGAGCGGACACCAAAGTCATAGTTGTCGCTAAACATTGATGATGCTACTTTTCCAGACGATTCAAAATAGAATGCGCCGGCTATGTTATAACTAACATTGCATGACATAAGATCAACTTCAGAATTCCAGGCAAACACACCGAGGTAATTATTGGATAGGTTGGAGTTTTCAATTAATGCATGGGTATTTTTATAAGTCAATCCTCCGGCATATGTTTCCCCTGGTATTAGTTCATCACTGATGGATTTGCATTTTTCAATTTTGCAATATTTCAAATGGATACTCTCAGCAACATTTTCAAAATGTATTCCTCCCCAGCACCCTTCTCCAAGAGATATAAAAATGATTGAATCGGTTTCTGATCCTATTGCAATCAGCTTCCCATATGCTTTTATCCAGCCAATATCCAAATATTGAATAATGAAGGCACTGTCGTTGGTGGATGACTTGAACTTGACTTGAACACCAGGTTCAATTGTAAGTGTTGAGTCGATGGGAATAGTTGCAAGACCCATGATGACGTAAGGAGATCCTGAAGTATTCCAGATCCCATATATCTGAGTGCTATCCGGAATAGTGTCTGCTATTGCGAATTCCGGATATAATAAAAAAACGGCAAATAAGAGAGCAAGGTAAAATGATAATCGCTTCATGTTTTTGTTTTTAAATGCACCATAACGGAAAAGTATAAGCGCAGTGCGGGTTTTAGAGAATCACTCTTTCAAACAATTACATAGTTTCCCTTGTTTACAAAAGGCAATTTTTTTTCACGACAACCGGCATTGCGTTTATACATGGTTATGGGCTGTTTTATAATTCAAGAACCGTCATAGTGCAATCATCTCCTTCACAAGTGCATTCAGCTGATGGGGGATTAAAAAGAAACCTTTCTCTGCATGTTTCCCCTTGCTGGTCGCAAGAACCCGAACAATCAATTTCATACTTTTTTTCAGGTTCTTCCCTTGTTTGATGAATATAAGCATACATAACAGATTCAGAAAGTCCATCACGTGTTGTGAAATCATAAAGTAAGGAATAATCTTCTCCATATTCTACCAATTCAATTGATGTAATATTGAAATCGTTTGTACCATATTTCTGATTAACGAATGATGATAGTTCTCTCAGAAATAAATCTTTAGCGAAAAGTTTGTCAATTAGTTCTTGCTGATCTGCTTGTTCAGATCCGCCACCAGCATTCTCCACCGAAACAACTAATGTACAACCTTCACAATCACATTCTACATAGTTTTGTTGAACATAGAATGTCATAGTACATTCTCCACCTCCTGTGCAGGAACCAGAGCATGTGTAGTGATAAATGTGTTCAATCGGTTCAGCCTTTAAATTTGCCGATTCTACATTTTGGTCATCTATTTCTGATTTTGAATTATCAGAACTTTTATTGCAACCAATTGCTGCAAATAAAAGGATGGAAAAAATAATTACAATGTTTTTCATTTTTTTTAGATTTTTAGTTAATAAATTAATTTTTTAGATGCTGCTCTTTTACTTTAATGTCGATTTTCACTTTTACATACTCGACTTTGGATGGTCAGTCCGTGTTTAACCGTATGTTTCTTTTAAATAGCCCATAACTCCTAAATATACACTATACTATGCGCTATATTTTGCCTTTGTCCGTTGTAACGGATTTTGTTAACGTACTAATATTTAGAAAATAATATTTAATAATTTTATTTACAAATATACAAAAATATTTTAATTAAGCATTTAAATTATCTAATGGAATTTCATTGTAGATGTTAGCGATTCGTGCTTTTTCATTTTCAATATATTGTGTTTTCTTCCGTCCAATCTCCATTGTCAAAACTTGAAAATATTGCAGCATCCAACAAACAAGGATAAATTTTTGCTTTGTTACAAAGTTCTTGAATTCCGTCCAATACAAAACTATAATATCCTTTGTCCCCAAGCGGAGAAGAAGTCAGAGTAACAGGAAACCCAAAATTATTCAGCCAATTTGTAATTCTTGAGTCAATTGGAATTTCATACTTTGTAAGTCCTAATGATTGTAAAAAATTTCTTGATTGTTTAGGCCCAAATCCATCAAATATATCATCTATTTTATCAGCCAATTTTCTTTCTTCTATTTTTGAATCAGTGTTCTTTAATTTTTCTAATTCCTGAATAATTACCCAATTGTCATTTTGAATTTTTTTTATATTTGTTGCAAAGAATTTACTAATTCGGTTTATATATCTAGTCAAGCCGCTTTTTTTCAAAGTTGATTTTATTAAATTTTCAATATTTTCAGTTTGTGAAATAGTTTTAAATGTAATTGGGAATGGTTCTATTCTTAAAAATTGCCCAACAACCGAATTTGGCCCTGACCTTTGTTGTGAAGTCAATAAACACATTATCATTGTTTTAATAACAGTGTCTTTATTTATCACAATATTTTGCTTCTCAACATTTCGTTCTCTGCGTTTATTGAGAAATGGATTTTCATTTTCATTCAAAAATTTTTTTATTTTTTGAATATCTTGGTCTGATATGTCCCACGAAATGTTCATTGTTTTTTTTTGCCTGACTGCTAACTAGTATATATAAATAACCTTATCGTAAATATTCCCCCAATATCATTAATAATCGTCAGCAAAATAAACACTTAATTTTTTATATTTAGTGTCTGCACGAAAACCCCAATATTGTCATTTCGACTGAAAGGAGAAATCTCATAACATAGTGTATGTAAGTTGAATGAGATTTCTCTCCCGATATCTATCGGGATCGTCGAAATGACAGCTTAAATAAAATTTTACGGGTTTTTGTGCAAGCACTATTTAACAAAATTACATTTTTTTATTTCAATTTCAAAATTATCAGCAATAACCCTTAGAGTTGAATAATCTCAAAAAAAATCTTTTGAACAAAGCGTTTTTTATTAATTTTACAGAAATTAAAGAAATCGAATTCTAATAAATTATTGATGAGAATAAAAAGTCTTTTTTACATATTTATTTTATTATTTATTTTTCAGGCAGGAAATATTAAAGCAAGCAATATTTCTGATAGTGTTTGGGTAGATTCGGTTTTTAATTCGTTAAATACTAACGAGAAGATAGCCCAGATGTTAATGATAAGGACTTATTCCAATAAAGATAAGCCTTATTACGATTCAATAAAAGAAGTGATAAAAAAATATAATATTGGAGGTTTGTGTTTTTTTCAGGGCGGGCCCAAAAAACAAGCTGAATTAATAAATTCATATCAAAGCATAGCAAAAACGCCTTTATTTATTTCGCAGGATGCAGAGTGGGGCATAGGCATGAGATTAGACAGCGTGATTGACTTTCCTGCACAAATGACTTTGGGCGCTATGCAAAACGACAGCCTGGTTTATTTTATGGCTTCAGCTATTGCTAATGATTGTAAAACCGTTGGCGTGAATATAAATTTAGCTCCTGTTGTGGATGTTAACAGCAACCCTGAAAATCCTGTTATTAATTTCAGGTCATTCGGCGAAGACAAAATAAATGTTGTAAAAAAAGCACAATTATATGTTAATGGTTTGCAGGATAATGGCATTCTGGCAACAGCAAAGCATTTTCCCGGCCACGGTGATACTGACTCTGATTCGCATTTCTCTCTTCCATTGATAAATCAGAATAAAGCAGCTATTGACAGTGTTGGCTTGTTTCCTTTTAAAAGTCTTATTAAAAATAATTTGGCAGGTGTAATGGTTGCACATCTTTATGTGCCTGCTCTTGACGCATCCGAAAATACTGCTTCTACAATTTCAAAACCTATTGTTACTGGTCTGCTTAAAAATAAATTGAATTTTCAAGGGCTTATTATTACTGATGCTTTGGATATGAAAGGTGTTACAAAATATAATGCCCCAGGAATTATTGAGCTAAAAGCTTTTGAAGCAGGTAATGATATTCTTCTTCTGCCTCAAAATATCGAAAAAGCAATAAACAGTATCAAATCGGCAATAAATGATAGCACTATCAGTATTAATTATTTAAATGAAAGATGTAAAAAAATTTTAAGATATAAATATAAAGCAGGCTTAAGTAATTTTGAACTTTTAAAAACCGGCAGTATTTATCAAAAGCTGAACACTCCCAAGTCAAGACTTATCAACAGAAAATTATATGAGAATGCTGTCACTGTGGTGAAAAATAATAATGAGATTATTCCTCTTAAAAATTTGGATACACTTAATTTGGCTTGTCTTTCTATTGGTGACATTAAGATAAATCAGTTCCAAAAAAGATTGAGTAATTATTCAAAATTTGATAATTATAATATTTCAAAATATTTTGACACTCTTGTTAGAGATAGTCTTTTATCAAGGCTTTCAGCTTATAATCTTGTGATAATAAGTCTTAACAATACAAATAATTCGCCTGGACGCAATTTTGGTATTACACAAAGAAGTATAAATTTTATTGATTCATTAAAAAATAGAACAAAGATAATACTCGATATTTTTGCAAATCCTTATTCTTTATCCCGGTTTACTGACAATGAAAATATTGAGTCAATAATTGTGTCGTATCAGGATAATGCAACGGCAGAGGATATATCTGCTCAGATTATTTGTGGCAGCATGCAGGCTAAAGGGAAACTACCTGTTACAGCTTCAAAAGAATTCCCTGTCCATTTTGGTGTTAACACTAAAAAGCTTAACCGTTTGCAATATACTTTGCCCGAAGATTTGAATATTTCATCAGAATATCTGACAAAAGTCGATTCTATAGCTCTTGACGGTATTTCAAAAAAAGCCTATCCAGGATGCAGGATTCTTGCTGCTAAAGACGGAAAAATATTCTATGATAAATCGTTTGGCTATCATACTTATGATAATAAAATTAAAGTCAAAAATACAGACCTTTACGACCTTGCTTCTGTTACAAAAGTTGCTGCAACTACACTTGCAATTATGAAACTTCAGGATGAAGGTAAAATTGATATTGACAGGGAAATTTCAGAATACCTGCCTTATCTTAAATATACTGATAAAGGAAATATCGTTATCCGCGATTTGATGACACATCAGGCTAAACTCCGTGCCTGGATACCATTTTATAAATCAACTGTGCATAACGGAAAATTAGATAGCAATATTTATAGTACTTCTATTTCTGAAAAATATCCTTTAAGAGTAGCTGAAAATTTATACATAAATAAATACTATACTTATAATATTTTTGACACTATTAATAATTCAAAATTACGCGATAATCACGAATATAAATACAGCGACCTTGGATTTTATTATCTTATGAAAATGGTGGAATCTGTTACTAACAAGCCGTTTGAAGAGTTTTTAGAAGAAAATTTTTATAGGTCTCTCGGACTTTCAACAATCTGTTTCAAGCCTTATCGTTATTTTGATTTAGATAGAATTGCACCCACAGAATATGATACTATTTTCAGGATGATGCAGATTCATGGCGATGTTCATGACCCGGGAGCTGCTATGCTGGGAGGTATTTCAGGACATGCCGGTTTGTTCTCTGATGCCAATGATCTTGCTATTATTTTGCAGATGCTTTTGCAAAAAGGATTTTATGCCGGAAAAAGATTTATTAATCCTTTTACTATTTATGATTTTACTTCTTATCAATATCCGCTTGACTTTAACAGAAGAGGTGTTGGCTTTGATAAACCATTGCTGAATTATTCTGATAATGGACCTGCTTGCAGATCTGCTTCTTTTAAAAGTTTTGGCCATTCGGGTTTTACAGGTACATATATCTGGGCTGACCCTATAAATAATTTAATATATGTCTTTCTCTCAAACAGAGTTTATCCTGATGCTTCAAACAGAAAAATTATTGAAATGAATATCAGAACAAATATCCATCAGATATTTTATGATGCTATAAAAGAAAATTATTTTTTTTAAACCTTAATAAAAATAAATAGTCTAATAAAAATTAAATTATTTTGAAATAAATTTATTATTAATTAAAAAAACAATAAAACATGAAAAAATCTTTTTTTAAACTTTTCACAATCATTATTTTATCGACTTTGTTATCGTGTAATAACAATCAAAAAAAGACTACAGAAAACAATCAAAACAAGGCTAAAACAGTAGAAATAGCGCAACTAAATATTCCTGATTTTATGGAATTTGGAAATAAATATGTGGGTAAGAAAATTTCTATTGAAGGATTAGTAGAACATGTATGCAAACATACAGGAAAACGTATGTTTATTATTGGAAATACTCCCGAGCAAAGAGTGCAAATAACGGCAGGGAAAAATATCGGCACTTTTGATGTAGCCCTTGAAGGCAATAAAGTTAAAGTTCAGGGCATAGTAAAAGAAAAAATTGTTGATGAGGCTTATTTGTTAAAATGGGAACAAGAAGTTAAATCCGGTAGTAATTCTGAAAATTTTAAAATTCATGATGGTAAAGCAGGACATGATGAAGAGAGTGCTGATGAAGAAGTAAAAGAAAATTTACAAAAAATTAATGCTTTAAGAAAACAATTAAAAGAAAAAGCTGTTGACCATTTGTCTTTTTATTCTATTGAATGTGAGAGTTTTGAAATATTAAAATAATTGATATTATATTTTAAATTAATAAATTAAAATATAATTTTTTTTTGATTAGAGTGTATAAAGAAATAAAAAAGCTATAAATTTACAGATTATAATTTTTTTTAACTTATGAAAATTAAATTCAGAAAATTAAATCTTGCCATACACAGGGATTTAGGATTTTTTTTCTTTGGAATGTTTATAATTTACGGTATCTCAGGTATTGCAATGAATCATTTAAAAGACTGGAACCCAAATTATATTATCAGTCATAGAACAAAAATTTTAAATGTCCCTAATAAACAAACAGAGTATTCTAAAGAAAAAGTTCTGGAAATTTTGAAATCTTTTGATGAAGAAAATAATTTTAAAAATTATTATTTTCCGGAAAAAAATACTCTGAAAATATTTATTAAAAATGGTTCGGTAAGCATTGATATTCAAACAGGTGAGTCAACTATCGAGACAATTAAAAGAAGGCCGTTATTCGGGCAAACTGCTTTTCTGCATTATAATCCAGGAAAATTGTGGACTTATTTCTCTGATATCTTTGCTATTTCTTTGATAATTATTGCTGTATCAGGATTGTTTATCATAAGAAACAAAAAAGGAATAAGGGGCAGAGGTGCAATACTTCTGATTATTGGAATTATTATTCCTGTTGTTTTGTTTTTTATGTATATTTAAGATTGTTGTTGACTGCATGATTGTCCCTATAAATATCCTATAGTTTTGGGACAAGTACAATTACAACGCTGTCATTTCGAAACATGTGTGAAGGCATTGTAGGGTGGTGGTAAGAAATCTCCTTTATATTCAGGAGATTTTTGTCATAGAAAAGGCTAAAGTAATTCCGATGGCCATCGGAAGTGGTTTGTCTAAATTGATAAAACCCTGACATCAAATAATTTTCTTAGAAAATCCATGATGCATAAAAGCACCGGCCTTGAGCTAAGAAATCCTGAAGCGTTAATATTTTAAAGAATAATTACTATGAAAAACTCCATAAACTAATATTGAAAAAAAATAGTAAATAAAATGACAAACCGGCTTGGATTGCGGGGTTTTATGTGTCCGTAGATACTCTTAGAAAAGAATTTGGAGTCTTGATTTTTTCGTTATTTTGTACCTGACCAATGAAATGCATCGCATATTTCATTAGGTTCATGACATTCCGATATCCATCGGAATAACATTATAAATAAATTAAAAAATAATTGATAAAAGTGTTGTTTTTGTCTTAGAATTCGGGAGATTGAATGATTTATTTCCAAAATAATTTAGCATTTAAACAATTAAACCTGTCAGGTCTGAAGACGCTGACAGGTTTAATTTAAAACAAACGAATTAATAATTAATTGATTGAATTAATAAATGATTGACTGCTCGATTTCAAAACAATTTATCAATTTTCCTTTTTTAGTTTTATTCACCATCACAATCATTTTTTTAGTATTTTAGCGTTAAATTTTTTTAATCAATAAAAAATAAATAAAAAATGAAAAAGCTAATATTGTTATTGTTTACAACCTTAATATTGTTTTCAGGGTGTGATAACGTAAAACAAAAAAAAGAAGAGCCTGTTATAGGCAAAAAAAATCTTACATTAACATCTGACAGAATGACTCCTGAAGTATTGTGGAGTTTTGGCAGAGTAAGCGACCCTCAAGTTTCTCCTGATAATAAAACCGTTTTATACGGAATTTCTTATTATGATATTCCTCTGAATAAAGGTAATAGAGACTTGTACACACTTGATATTAAAACTAATAAGGTAAATCAAATTACAAAAACAGCAAAAGGTGAATATTCTGCTGTATGGAGAGCTGATGGTAAAAAAATTAATTTCTTATATTGTGGTCAGTTATGGGAAATGAATCCTGATGGAACAAACCGCAAACAAATAACATCTGTTGAAGGTGGAATTACAGGGTTTAAGTTTTCACCGGATATGACAAAACTTTTATACACAAAAGAAGTAAAAGTATCAAAAACTGTTCATGATATTTATCCCGATCTTCCTGAGGCTACAGGCCGTATTATGAATGATTTAATGTATCGTCACTGGGATCAGTGGGTTGATACTTACAGCCATGTTTTTTATGCTGATTATGATGGTGAAAAAATATCAAATGATATTGACATCAACAAAGGAGAACTTTATCAGACTCCTTTAAAACCCTGGGGCGGTATAGAGCAGGTTGCATGGACTCCTGACAGTAAAACTATAGCTTATACTTGTAAAAAACTTTATGGTAAAGCTGCAACTCTTTCTACTAATTCAGATATATATTTTTATAATCTGGAAACTAAGAAAACAAAAAATATGACCAAAGGTATGATGGGCTTTGATATTGCTCCTTCATTTTCTCCTGATGGAAATTATATGGCTTGGGAAAGTATGGAAAGAGATGGTTATGAATCAGACAAAAATCGTTTGTTTATCATGAACCTTAAAAACGGTAATTTAACTTATGCTACTAAAAATTTCGATCAAAATGTTGGAAATATTACATGGAACCCGGATAGTAAGATAATTTATTTTACCAGCGACTGGCATGGTTCTTTTCAAATTTATAAATATATTTTAAATACAGGAGAAATTGTTCAAATTACTCATGGTGTTCAGGATTATAGAGGTATTGCATTGGCAGGTGACAGAATTATTGCCCCTATGCAAAAAATAACATTACCTACTGAATTATTTTCTATAAATCTTGAAAATGGTGAATCTCATCAAATTACTTTTACAAATAAAGATTTATTAGATCAGCTTGAAATGGGTAAAGTTGAAGAACGTTGGATTAAAACAAAAGATAATAAAGATTTACAAATTTTAGTTATTTATCCTCCACACTTCGATAAAAATAAAAAATATCCAACATTATTATATTGTAAAGGAGGACCACAAGGACCGTTAAGCCAAAGTTTTCATTATCGTTGGAATTATCAGATTATGGCTGCTAACGATTATATTATTGTAGCTCCTGCTCGTAGAGGTGTTTCAGGTTTTGGACAAGCATGGCAAGAACAAATCAGTAAAGATTACCACGGTAAAAGTATGCAGGATTATTTAGATGCTATTGATGCAATGGCAAAAGAGCCTTTTGTCGATGCAGACCATTTAGGTGCTATTGGTGCTAGTGCTGGTGGCTGGGCTGTTTATTATCTCGCAGGTAACCACAATGGCCGTTTTAAAGCATTTATTGCTCACGATGGTATTTTTAATGAAGAAGCTCAATATCTTGAAACTGATGAGATGTGGTTCGAAAACTGGGATAAAGGCGGTCCGTTTTGGGAGAAAAATAATAAAGTTGCTCAGGATGTATATGCTCATTCTCCTCATAAATTTGTAGATAAATGGGATACTCCAATTCTTTGTATTCACGGACAGAAGGATTATAGAGTTGCTGTAACTCAAGGTATGACTGCTTTTAACGCTGCTGTTTTAAAAGGTGTTCCTGCTGAGTTTTTGTATTTCCCCGATGAAAATCACTGGGTATTACAACCTCAAAACGGTATTCTTTGGCAAAGAACATTCTTTGAATGGCTTGACAGATGGTTGAAATAAAGAAATAATTAATATTTTTAAGCAAGCATCCTTTTATTTTAAAAGGAGCTTGCTTTTTCTTTTAAAAAATATTTTCATTTTATGGATAATAAATCCAAAGCAAAAAAAAGGATAAAAGAACTTTCAAATCAAATAAGAGAACATAATTACAATTATTATCAACTTTCAAAACCTGTAATAAGTGATTATGATTTTGATATGCTTCTTGAAGAGCTTATTAATTTAGAAAAACAATATCCTGAATTTGTTGAACCTGATTCTCCGACTAAAAGAGTAGGAGGGGGTACCACCAAAGAATTCAAACAGGTAAAGCATAAATATCCTATGCTTTCTCTGTCAAATACTTATTCTGAAAATGAACTTAAGGATTTTATTGCCAGAATTAATAAAATTATTGATGAAGAACCGGAATTTGTTTGTGAACTTAAATATGACGGTTTATCAATAAGTCTTACATATATCAATGGATCGTTGTCAAAAGCCGTAACAAGAGGCGATGGTGTTAAAGGTGATGATGTTACAGCAAATGTAAAAACAATAAATACTATTCCCTTAAAACTAAGGGGTTCAGGTTTTCCTGATGAGTTTGAAATAAGAGGCGAAATTTTTATGCCTAAAAAAGGCTTTGAAAAAATTAATAACGAAAGAATAGAAATTGGAGAAAGTCCTTTTGCCAATCCTCGCAATGCTGCTTCCGGTAGTTTAAAAATGTTGAATTCTTCTGAAGTGGCAAAACGCCCCCTTGACTGTGCTTTGTATTATTTTTTAACTGAAAATCCTCCTTTTGATAATCATTATGATAATTTGATGAATGCAAAAAAATGGGGATTTAAAATTTCAAATTATATTGTAAAATGTAAAAATATTGATGAGATTCTTGACTTTATAAATTATTGGAATAAAAAACGTGATGAACTGCCTTTTGATATTGACGGAATTGTGATAAAGGTAAATTCATATCGCCAGCAAAAAGAACTTGGTTATACAGCAAAATCTCCACGATGGGCTATTGCTTATAAATTTAAAGCAGAAAGAGTTTCAACACGATTGATTTCAATAAGTTATCAGGTAGGAAGAACAGGAGCTATAACTCCTGTTGCTAATCTTGAGCCCGTAGCTTTGGCAGGAACAACTGTTAAACGTGCTACTCTGCATAATGCAGATATTATTGAAAAACTTGACGTGAGGATTAATGATACTGTTTTTGTTGAGAAAGGCGGGGAGATAATACCCAAAATCGTTGCAGTTGATTTGTCGAAAAGACCTGCCGATTCTAAATCTATCGAATTTATTTCAAAATGCCCTGAATGCGGAACCACTTTAGTGCGAAAGCCAGGTGAATCAATACATTATTGCCCTAACGAATATAATTGTCCTCCTCAGATAAAAGGAAAACTTGAACATTTTATTAGTAGGAAGGCTATGAATATTGATAGCCTTGGAGAAGGGAAAATAGAAATCCTTTATGATAACAATTTATTAAATAATATAGCTGACTTTTACTATCTTACTTACGATAAATTATTTGGACTTGAAAAGAAATATTTGGAAGGTGAAAATGAAAAAAAATTAAGTTTTAAAGAAAAAACAGCTACAAATATTTTAAAAGGGATTGAATCTTCAAAAAATGTTCCTTTTCCAAGAGTTTTATATGCTCTGGGAATTAGATATGTAGGTGAAACTGTAGCTAAAAAATTAGCAAAACATTATAAAAATATTGATAATTTGATAGCTGCAAGTTATGAAGAACTTATTTTAATTAATGATATTGGTGAAAGAATAGCAGAAAGCATTATTGATTATTTTCACGATGAAAAGAATTTAGAAATTATCAATAAATTAAAAGAAAATGGAATTCAGTTTTCATTAAACGAAGATGTTGTGATTAAAAATTATCTTAATGGAAAATCTTTTGTTATTAGTGGCGTTTTTAAAGGGCATTCAAGAGATGAATTAAAAAAGATGATAGAAGATAATGGGGGAAGAAATCTAAGCTCAATATCGTCTAAAACAGATTATGTGTTAGCAGGAGAAAATATGGGCCCTAAAAAATACGAAAAAGCTAAGAAATTGAATATTCCAATAATATCAGAGAATGAATTTTTAGAGATGATAAAAAAATAAAATTTATTTTCCTCTACCCTGAATAATAATTAAAGCAGTATAAATAAGAATTCTAATATCAGTAGCAATAGACATATTTTCAAGATAAAGCAGGTCGAATTTTAGCCTTTGAATCATTTCATCAACATTAGAAGCGTAACCAAATTTTACTTGTCCCCACGATGTTATACCAGGTTTTATTTTGTGTAAGAGTCTGTATTGTGGAGCTTTTTCAATAATTTGATTTATAAAAAATTGTCTTTCAGGTCTTGGACCAACAATAGACATATCTCCTTTTAAAACGGAAAAAAATTGTGGTATTTCATCAAGTCTGACTTTACGTAAAAATTTACCAAAAGGAGTTATCCTATTGTCATTATCTGAAGAGAGTCTTGGCACACCATCCTTTTCAGCATCACAATACATAGAACGGAATTTATGCATTTTAAAAGGATGTCCTTTATAACCTATTCTTTCCTGAGAAAATATTATTGGACCTTTTGATGATGCTTTTACTCCAATAGCAGTAAAAATATATACAGGTAATAAAATTATAATAGCAATTATTGAAATAATAATGTCAAGAGTTCTTTTAAGAGTTTTCTGCCATTGAGGCATTAATTCTGATGGAACCTCAATTAATGGTGTATCAAATATTGATGTAGTTTTAACAGAACCAATTAATATATCCTGCATAAAAGGCAAAATTTTAATAATAACATTAGAATCGTCTAAAATTGTGATTATGTCTTGTGCTGTACATTTTTCATTTTTTTCTATGGCAATAATAACTTCTTCAATATTATATTCCTTTATTATTTTGTTTAAATCCTTGTAAGTTCCGAGATGAGGTAAAAACTTTTCTAATTTATATTCTTTATAAGGTAAAGCATTAACAAAACCAACAAATTTATTACCTGATGATTTTGTTTCATTCGTCATCTTTTGATACAATTTTAAAGCATTACCATTACTGCCAACTATAACTGTATTAAATCCAATAATTCTATTATGAATTTTATAAGCTGTTATCGAAGTCAATATAAATCTGAAAAGAAAAGTGATAGAAAAATGAATAAAGAATAGAGTAAAAAAAGACTGATAATAATTTTTATACGAAACAATATAATCGTCAAGAATAATAGTGAAGAAAATAAAAATAACACCAATAAAGGTTGCTAATAAAGTCTGGCCTAATTCTCTAATTCTTGATTTTCTGTATATTCTTCTGTAAACGCCTGAAATAATATATAATAGCAACCAAAATACAGGTATAATTATTAATCCGAGATATAAATTTTGGTCATTATAAATATCTTGAGGGTGCGAAAAAACATTATGATCAAATATATATTTTCTGTAAATAAAAAATATAGTCCATGCTAAAAAAGCAGAAAACCAGTCAGCTATTATATATTTTATTGTTTGTAATTTTCTATTCATAATTATTAAAAATGAACTAATTTAATGTTGTCAAAATATATTTCAGGATTTTCAACTTCGTCTTCTTTACTAATTTCAAAAAAAGGATCATAAGTAATCAGATTGTATTCCCTGTTAACGGCAATTGTTAAATTAATATATATTTTTTTCCATTTATCAGTTTTGTTAAGAACAATTATTGGAGTTTGTATAACTTTATCAATGCAGTTTGAAAATATGCCTACATTGTAAATATTATTGTTTTTATAATTAAGCTCTAAAAATATTGCTGAGTTATTCCCGGGATTTTGAAAATCGTTTTTTGTAGTAGCTTCAAAAATATTTCTTATACTGTCGAGGCTTACTTTACCTGACCACAAACCTTCAAAGGCTTCATCAGAAACTCTTGTTATTGTTGTGTCGCTTTTAGATGTTGTTTTTATAGATAAACTTGAACTTTCAAAATCTTCCATCCATTCAAAGACTACATTATCTTTATATGTTGTAGTAATATAGCGTGTTGTGTCTTGTGAGACAGGGTTTATAGATTCTTTTTCGTAGATTTTGCATATTTCCCCTCTGACAAGATTAATATTTTTGGTTATGGGATTGTAAAAAGGATAAGGAGAACGTGTGCTTGAAATTCCATTAAGTTTAATACCAGGATCAATTCTTATAATGTGCTCGCCATCCATTAAAACAGGAAAACAAGCCGGCAATTCAAAAGTCCCAATAAAATCTTCATCAATATACACCCAGGCATCTGTAATATTGTTAGATGCTGTTCCTTGTGAAAAATAATCTGTTACAACAGATATTGAATCTATCTGAATATATGACGGTATGTCTTTAATGCCTTCATTCTTTTCACAAGAAGTAGAAAATAATAATATTGTTAAAAAAGATATTATCAGTAATGAAATTATTTTTAATGATATTTTATTCATTTATTTTAACTATGATTACAAAAATTAACGTTTGAAAAAAAATAATATTGCAAAAATAATACAATCAATAATGGTTTTAAATATTAAGGTTATCAATAATTTGATAAGCAACATCTAATGTAGAATAGCCATCATTAATTGACACTAAAGGGGTTTCGTCGAACAATATTGAATGAGTGAAACTTTCAAGCTCGTCTTTAATTGCATTTGCAGGTTTTATCTCAGGTTTATCAATAATGATTTGTTTTGTACCTCTATCTCCTATGTCAAGAGTCATTGCAAAAGGATTAATATTATTTTTATCAATATCTTTAATTTGAATTTTTTCTACTTCTTTATTAAGAAAATCAACAGAAACATATGCGTTGCGTTGAAAAAAGCGTGATTTTCTCATATTTTTCATTGACATTCTGCTTGCCGTAAGATTAGCTACACAACCATTATCAAAGGTGAGCCTTGCATTAGCAATATCAGAAGTCTTGCTAACAATAGCTACTCCGTTTGAACTTATTTTTTTGATATTTGATTTTACAATGCTAAGCACAATATCAATATCATGTATCATTAAATCAAGAATAACAGAAACATCTGTACCTCTTGGATTAAATGAAGCCAGTCTGTGAGTTTCGATAAACATAGGCTCTTTAATATGAGGAAGAGCATAAGTAAAGGCAGGGTTGAACCGTTCTACATAACCGATTTGAACTTTAACGCCTGCTTCATTTGAAATATCTGTCAATTCTTTAGCCTCACGAAGATTTTCAACCAAAGGCTTTTCAATAAAAACATGTTTTATTTTGCGTAATGCCTTTTTTGCATATTCAAAATGCGAAATTGTTGGAGTTACAATGTCAACAATATCAACATTATCAATAAGTTCATCAACGGAATTGAAATATTTAACATTGAATTTTTTTTCAACATCTAAAGCTGTATTTTTGTCAATGTCATAAAATCCAACTAAATTCAGCTCATCAATATCTTTAATACACTTAAGATGAATTTTTCCTAAATGTCCAACACCAATTACGCCAATTTTTAACATATTTAATATTTTTTTGCAAATGTAAATTATTTTATTTACATATTTAGTATTTTCGTAAAATTCAATTTATAAAAATAATAATGACAGACAGCTATAAATATAAGGGATTAAGAAAAGAACTGATAAATATTTTAAGGGGAAAAGGTATAAAAGATGAAAATGTATTAAATGCAATTTTAGAAGTTCCAAGGCATTATTTTTTTGAATATTCTTTTGTTGATTATGCATATCAGGATAAACCTTTTCCAATAGGAGCGGGTCAAACTATATCACAACCTTATACTGTTGCTTTTCAAACAGAATTATTAAATGTAAAGAAAGGAGATAAAATTTTAGAAGTAGGAACAGGTTCCGGTTATCAGGCATGTATATTATTAAAATTGGGAGCTAATGTTCATACTGTTGAAAGAATTAAAAGCCTTTATTTAAAGGCAAAAAATTTTTTGCCTTCAATAGGTTGTTATATGAAATTATTTTATGGCGATGGGTATAAAGGCTTACCTGCTTATGCTCCTTTCGATAAAATTCTTGTAACTGCGGGCGCTCCTTATATCCCTGATGATTTGTTAAAACAATTAAAACCAGGAGGTATTATGGTGATACCAATAGGCGATTCCTCAAAATATCAGATAATGACAAGGATAAAGAAAATATCTGATACGGAATTTCACAAAGAAGAATTTGGTGCTTTTTCGTTTGTCCCTCTTTTAAAAGATAAATCTAATGAATAATATTAGGGTTTCGAGGTATAATATAAATGTTTACATTGTGTCAATGTACGCCAAAACCTAAAACCCCTATAACGTTTCTTATTGTCAGGTTGTGCTTTACAAACTGTTATAATAGTTAATAATTTTTATCAGGTCTTTTTCTTTTCTGAAACTCAGATTATTATCATCAGCATATTTTTTAACAATATCTTTTTTATCAGAAAACAGTTTTAATATTTTTTTCTTTCTTAATTTTACTTCAGAAATATTTTTTTTGCTGTCGAGTATATAATAATATTTTTTTATTGAAAAAGTACTGTTTTTATTGCCTGCATCAAGAGCCTTATTATAGCTGCTACCAATAAGCTCGCATTTATATTTTTTTAACAGAGTTAATTTTCCTTTTGTCAGCTTACAGAAATAACCCTTTTGGATTTTGTCTTTCAAAAAAAACTTTAAATAATTAAAAATTTCATTATTTAAAACCACTTTATTAACCCTGTCAGGTACAGCAATACTACTAACTTTATTTTGATATTTCATCTGCATCTGTTCGGCAAAAACATTATATCTTAATTCAATATTATTAATTAATATGGAATCATCAACTAATATATAACCAGGTGAAAAATCATCGTAAAGGTATGGAGAACCATTAAAATCTGATTTTTGTTTCTCAGCATCAGGAATATAGAAAGTAAAAATACCTGCTTGAGTAATATATTCCATAAATTGTGGTCTGTTTAAATCATCTTGTGTATCTTGTGAAAACACAAAGTTTGTAGCAAATAGAGCTAAAATAAACATTGTAATTGTAAATTTTTTCATATGTTTATTTTTTTTAAAGTGATTATTATTG
>JAGGUV010000162.1 GCA_021158345.1 Bacteroidales bacterium | reverse complement strand
TTTATCACCTGATATGACTTTAATAAGTCTTTTAACATATTTAGGAATAATAATTCTTACATTCGGTATTATTCTTTTAGCTAACGGTATCTATCGTTTTAAAAATAAAAAGGATTGGCGTTCATTAATGTATCAATCAATTTTGGATATTATTATTGGGATTATAATTATTTCTTTTCCTAAGGAAATTATTAATATTTTTATAATTCTTTTTTCAATTATTGCTATTATTTTAGGAATATATTTGCTGATAATCTCATATAAAATTCAAAGCAAAGGAATAAGCAAAAATACTTTTTTACTAACAGGAGTTTTATCTTTGATAATAGGGATACTGTTTTTATTTAATCCGTTTGAAGGTGCAATGTTAATAACTTCATTAGCAGGAATATTATTTTTAATATTGGGATTAATTGTATTATATGCTTCAATCAATATGCGACGACAAGTAAAATTGAATGGTTTTACTGATGAATTTTAATGTCTTTAATGTTTAGTTGAATAGAAATATTTCCATTCCAATTATTTTCTTCAAGATGGTAAGTTATATCAAAAGGTTTTCCTTGTGAAATATAATCAAATTTATCAGCTTGTTTAAACGCAATTGCAGAAACAGGATAACCTGAAATATCGGGATGAATAACATTTAATTTGAGATGGTTTTTGCCAACAATGCGACATTGTCCTGTATCAATAACATTATTAGTTTGAAAAATCGGAATCATATTCCCGGGACCGAAAGGTGCAAATTGTTTTAAAATTTTGAAAAATTTTGAATTTATTTCATTTAAATTAATAATCCTATCAATTTCAATTTCAGGGATAAGCATTTTCTCTTCGATAGTAGAATCCACAACTTCCTGAAAGCGTTTCTTAAAAGCCTCAAGATTTTTAGGATCTAATATTAATCCCGCGGCATATTTATGACCTCCAAAATTAGAAAGAAATTCTTTGCAAGATTCAATAGCATTATAAATATCAAAATTTTTAACAGAACGAGCAGAGCCTGTTATCATACCGTTTGATTTGGAGAGAACTATTGTAGGGCAATAATAATATTCTGTTAAACGAGAAGCAACAATACCAATAACTCCTTTATGCCAATCAGGATTATAGACAATAGTTGATGTTCTTTTCTTATTATTTTGTTCATCTTCTTTCCTGATGATTTCTAAAGCCTGTAAAGTTGTATTTGTGTCAAGGTCTTTTCTGTGATCATTACAATTATTAATATTTGATGCAATTTTATTAGCAGAATCAATATCTTCTGCTATCATAAGTTTAACAGATTCAGCACCATTTTCAATTCTTCCTGCAGCATTAATTCTAGGGCCAATAAAAAAAACAAGATCACTAATAGAAAGCTGTTTGTTAAAAATAGTTTCAGTATTAAAACTATTAAAATTATTTTTTTTAATATTGCTGTATTTAAGAATTGCTTCAAAACCGGGACGTGGATTTTTATTAATTTGTTTTAAGCCATAATAGGCTAAAATTCTATTTTCCCCTGTAATCTGTACAATATCAGAAGCTATGCTTAGAGCAACAAGGTCTAAATATTTTGTAATTTTTTCAAAAGGTATATTATTTTTTTGAGCATAAGCCTGAACAATTTTAAATCCCACACCACAACCTGATAATTCATCATAGGGATAAATACAATCTTTTCTTTTTGCGTCAATAATAGCATAAGCTTTTGGTAGCTCATCACCAGGCCTGTGATGATCACCAATTATAAAATCAATATTTTTTGTATTGGCATAATCAATTTTTTCATTTCCTTTAATGCCACAGTCAAGAGCAATTACTAATGAAAAATTGTTGTCAGCGGCAAAATCAATACTCTTCTTAGATATTCCGTATCCTTCATCATATCTATCAGGAATATAATAGTCAACATTTTTATAAAATTTTTTTAAAAAAGAATATACTAAAGCAACAGCAGTTGTGCCATCAACATCATAATCGCCGTATATTAATATTTTTTCATTGTTTTTTATTGCTGATTCAATTCTGTTAATACATTTATCCATATCTTTATACAAAAATGGATTGTGTAATCCTGAAAGCGAAGGCCTGAAAAAATCTTTTGCTTCTTTATAAGTTGTTATTCCTCTATTAATTAATAGACTGGATAAATTTTTACTTATGTTTAATTCGTCAGCTAGATTATTTACAATCTCATCATCAGCATTTTTTTTTAATATCCAACGTTTTTTCATAAGTACATTTTTTCATTCGTAAAAGTACAAATAATGATTATATTTATTGAAATATTTTTAAATTAAATTTATTATGGCTGTAAATCAGTAATTTAAAAAGCTTGAAAATTTTATATAATTCCTAATAAAAATTATATAATTTTTATTATCTTAGTCAATTATAATTTTTATTTTCAATTGACAGATAAATATAACCAAATCGTGAACAATAAAGATATTCAGAGTTTTAAAATTATTAGCAACTATCCAAATTATAATAATTTAAGATTTTTTTTAAATGAAAAATTTAATAATATTGAGCAAAAAGGGTATTTACCTCCAAAAGTAAGATATCTTTTAAAAAATGGTAAAAAAGGCGAAATTACAATATCCTTTGGCGATTTAATATTATTAATGCGCAATAAAAATAATGCTAAAAAATATTTAAAAATATTAATATCTGCTGAAAATGGAGATAAAACAGCAGAGGAGAAAATATTTATTCAGAGAAAAAAAATCTCAGAAATTTTAAAGAGATACAACAATAATGTAAATTTTTTTGAAGACGAATTCGTTGTACCTTCAATATCAAATAAAACTTACAATTCATCATTATTAGGTCATAAAGGCGAAATGTTATTAGAATTGACACAATCAGGATATCCTGTCCCTGATTTCTGTATTTTAACTTCTAAAACATATTCATTTAATAATAAAGAGCGTAAAAAACACATTAAAAAATTAATAAGAAATATGGAGTTAATGACAGGACAAAAAATTAACTCAGAAAAAAAACCATTAATTCTGGCGTTTCGTTGCTGTATGCCACAATATATTCCGGGATTTATGCCTACTTATTTAAACATTGGTGTAACACATAAAGTATATTTAGCCCTTAAAAAAATCTACAATAAAAAATTTGCAAATACTGTATATTCATATACTTTAAAAAATATTTACTCTATACTTTTCAGAAAAGAAATTTCATTAAACAATAATAATATTGAAAATAAAATTGACTTTTTAATAAAAGAAATCAACAAGAAAGATCCTGTAATTCTTAATGATGCAGTATATCAGATTACTTTTTTTGTTGATGAGATGAAAAAATTTTTTGAAAAAAACAAAGATGTTTTATACACAATAACCAGATCGAAATTAGGATTACCATCATTAATAATACAAAAAATGGTTTGGACAATAGGCGATGACAAATCATATCCCGGAGTTATCCACACACGGCATTCGAGAACAGGACTTGGAGTTCAAATAGAATCGCATCCCAATATTTTTGGAGAAGAAATAATGACAGGAAATACTGTTTTTGATGATTATGAATATTTTAATAAAGAAGAAATAAGAAACAAATATCCAGCAATTTATCATTTTCAATCATTATTTCCTGAACTGGAAAAAAAATTACGATCACCTGCAACTATTGAATTTGCTGTTGAAAATAATTGTATTTACAGCTTTTTTTCAATTCTGCAATTAAATAGCTCTGAAATAACAGGCAGAGCCAGTTTATTGTCTGCCATTAAACTATACGAAGACAAAATAATTGATAAAAGCAGAGTTTTAGAATTAATCCAGCCATATCATTTAAGACAAATATTTTCAGATACAATTGAAAAAAAATCATTTAAATCTCTTGAATTTTTTACAAACGGTGTATCTGTTTTACCTCGTTCAGCAGTATCAGCAAAAATATTTTTCTCAGCAGAAGGAGCCTTAGAATCAAAAAAAGCGGGCTTTCAGGTTTGCTTATGCAAAGAAAAATTTGACCCTACTGATACTGTAATATTAAATGAAATGGATTGCATTATTAGCCTTAATCCTGCTGCTATTCATGTTTTAACTGCTTGTCTGGGTTATGGTATTCCGGCTTTAATTAACCTCGAAAAAAATAATGTTAGAATTATTGATAAAAAATTGATAAATTCTGATAATAAAATTATTAATGAAGGTGAATGGATTACAATATCCAGCAAAGGGAAGAAAATTTTTAAAGGTAAAGCTAAATATATTCCTGCTAGGTTTCGAAAATATCTTAAAGGCGAAAAACTTATAATGCCAATTAAAGAAGAAAGAGTTTTTATTAACCTCAAAAATGCCTACCAAAAATATCAGGAAATTGTAAAATCATTAAGAACTGATGACATTCTTAATTTAGACTATCTTGTAAAACTTATTAGAAACGATTTAAAAGATGAGCCCGAAAAATCAAAAGAAATTATAAATAAATGGTTCGACAATAATACAGATGAATATATTAAACAAATATTAAATAGCGAATTAGGCTCACACAAAGAACAACATAATTTATATAATTTTTTAACCATTGAAAGAAAAATAAAATTTTTTAAAAAAATTATTAAAGTTTGTAATGAAAAAAAATTATCCGGTCTTTTAGCAGGATCGTTTATGCTTGGACGCTTTATTTGCTTAATTCACCCTGTTAAATTCTGGGAAAATCTTAATTATCAGGAAATTGCTTTTTTATTAAACGAATATATTCTTTTTGAAAAATATTTGATTGTATTAGAAATTATTGGCAATAAAAAAATCAGAAACCGCGGCTATTATTTGTTAGATAATGGATTAGAAGATGTTGATTTAAATTATATTAACACTACTCTTTTTACTACTTTAAAACTCTCGAAAAATAATATTTCAGAAATCAAAAAATTTATATCAGAAGATTATGATAAATACACTATTAAGCTTGTCAATTCATTAGAACAACCATACGGAAAATTATTCGATTATAACAATAAATGGTCGATTAATGAATTAAAAAAAATATGCAAAAACGAAAATCTGCCTCTGCCTGATGAAAATTCAAAATAATTGATATTAATTTATTGGATAATTAAAATTACTATATCGTATTAAAAAAAGCCATATTATATTTATCAAATGTTAAACCTTTATTCTGTACGATAATTTTATAAGAAATACATTATGTGGTCTCACGTCGAACAGGTCATTCATATTATTATCAAAAACAAACATTCCGTCAGAATTATAATCTGTTCTTCCTTGTGACCAGACAAGATAGATTGTAGAGCCGGGTAAATATTCCCATCTGGCAACCAAATTTGAACGAAATTGTAAGAAGTTAAAGTTTGGATTTTCTATTGTAAAGTCTGTAATATTATCATGATTTTCATCAACAGAATAAATTTCATCTTCGGAATTATAAGTAATATCATTATCAGTATAATTATGAAACCTGTCATTGTATTCATCTGCCATTGAGTTGGTAATATATTTAAAATCAGTATAATTTACTGCTGAGATAAAAGGCTGACCATAATATTGAATAGATAGATCGGGTGTAACATAATAGTTAAGCCTAATAGACATGCTGAATGTTTTTTGAGCTAAACTGGCAAATACATATTTTTCACCATTGTCAGTATTATAGGTGTCAACATATTGTAATTCAGTATTATTTTTAGATATTGCAGGTTGAAGTGATAATTTAAAAGCATTAATAGGAATATATTCAAGGCCAACCCAATATCTTTGGGTTCTTGAATAATTTTTTTGGCTCCAACTATTAAAGCCGCCAAAATTAAAAGAGATTTTTTTTCTGGAATCAGTATGTATAGAGAACCAATTATTTAAGTCTCCTGGTGTTTTTAGTGCAGGACCACCTCGCAATTCATACTCTGAAATTGATTCTCCATCATAATTGATTCCTGTGTTAAAATGCCAATAATTTTTAAATTGTGTATTAAAATTAATATTGCCGCCTTTAAAAATATTTTGTGCTCCGAAATTCCACCCTGACCATTGATTAAAATTCACAGAAATATTTCTAAAAATACTAAATGGAGCCCAAATTCTATACTGACACCAGAAAACCTGAAATATTTTATCTGCCATACGAAGATATCCCATATCATTAGCCTCAAAACCCGGTGAACGCCATGTAACCCAAGCTGCATATTTAAAATGTCCACTTCCACTTTTAATAAGTCCAAGTATTCCCGAATGTCCTGTTAATGAAGTTCTGTTTGAATCAATACTGACATAACTGGCATCAGGACGTTGGAAATATCTCAAAGGCGATTCCTGTGCTTCAAGCATAGCCTCTTTTGTTCCTGTAATATGGCTAAAATTTGCTTTTGCCATTAAAGTATATGTTTTCTTTTTCCAACTATGTGAAAAATCTATTCCTCCTGTATATGCCGAAGTGGGCAAAAAGTTAAGATTATCAGAAAGAATTTTTCTGTTTGTAGCAGTAAACATACCACCAATAATTGTGTTTCCTTTATCATAATCTTTTTGTACCCTGCCAAGGAAATAATTTGTGAAAGGCTCAACAGTTTCATTTCTTCTCTCTCCGAGATGGTCTATCTCAGCCTCTTCTTTAGAAGTAACGCTTTCGAGTACAGCCACAGATAAACCTTTTTTTGTTTTACCCGTGAGCTTAAAAGCTCCCAATATAGTAGTATTTTCAGGCATGTCAGCATACTCATTATCATTAAGATCAGGATAGTAATGTGGGGATCTTCCTATACGTCTTGAATAAAAAAGATTGTCGTTTGAAAAGCCACCATCACCAGGAGTCAGCTGATAATCCATAATATTTTTACCTTCAATAAAAAAAGGTCTTTTTTCGGCAAAGAAAGATTCAAAAGTTGTAAGATTAACTTCTGATGGATCAGCTTCTACTTGACCAAAATCAGGATTAATAGTAAAATCAAGAGTAAAATCATTTGTAATACCAACTTTACCATCTATTCCAGCAGCAAAATCATGAGATTTGCCTGTTGCAAAAGGATTACCCTCTTCTTTTTTAAATTTTTCTACTTTAACACGAGTATATGGCAAAATTTCAATCTGTCGTTTAGGTTTAATATTTTTAATACCTTTTAATTCTCCAAAGAGGTGAATAAATCCGGGTGAATTTTGGGGTATATGCTGCCATAACGAAAGTTCGTCTTTGCGGAATAATTGTCTGCCAACTTGCAAACCCCATGTTTGATCACCGTTTTTGTTAAATCGTATTTGTGTAAATGGTATTTTCATTTCAGCATACCAACCTTTTTTATCTTTTGAGGTTTTAACAAACCATACAGGGTTCCATGTGTCATCTTCATTGTCACCATTATTAGACATTATAATATCGGTCTTAACACCAGCAGCATTTACTATAAAATTAAATGATGTAAGATGATCAAAGTAACTGTCAATCATAATAGCGACAAAATCACCTTCTGGGTCATCTCTCCTTGACATTCTATATTCAATTTTTTCAGGAACACTATCAAGAGCTTTTATAGCAACATATAAATTGTCATCATCATATAATATTTTAAACTCTGTTTTTTCAGATGGTTTTTTCCCTTCATAAGGTTCAAATTGAATAAAATTATTTTCCCAATTATTTTCCCCCCATTCATCATCATTTAACACTCCATCTATAACAGGAGGTTTTGTTGTAATTCTGTTTGTGTAATACGTTTTCTTCTGAGCGAATATGCTAATTGTAAAAATTTGAAATAATATAGCTGTAAGCAAAAATGTTTTCTTCATTATTTTTCTTCATTATTTTTTTTAATATATCTATATGACTAATAAAACCTGATTTTGTTACAGTAGAAAATATTTTTTTATTTCTAAGTCTAAATTGATTAAAATTATTTATTATTATTTCAGATAAAAACTTTTACTCGAATTTTATTTCTAACAATCTGATTTTTTTATTTTTATCTATAATCAATAAATTTCCATTAAATGTTTTAAAAGTATATTTTTTACGAAAACACACTTCATTTTTTTTTATGGTAAGAATATTTTTTTTATAATCACCTGTTAACAAATTTAATTCACAAACATTAAGAATAAAATTAGTATTCATTTTTTTTATCTTTTTTATGTCATAAACATTTTTATTTTTGACATTATCATTAAATAAAAAATATAATTTATCTTTAGTCAATATACTTTTATAACTTAAAATATCAAAAGCATAAGAAGTGATTTGATTTTTGGGAATAAGTTTTGACCATAATAAACTGCCACTAATATCAAAACATTGAATAAAAATATCAAAAGAAAAATATAAGGGTCTTTGGTAAAATTTACCATCAGAATCATAAAAATTTGACATTTCAGTCCAATCAAATTCAGTAATAATAATAATTTTTTTGTCATCAGTAAAAATTAATTCTTGTAGCCTTGCATTCTTAATTTTTTCTTTTCCTCTACTTTTTGACTTTTTTAATTCATCCTTAATTTTTTCAGAAATTTTTGAAATAGCTTGACTTATAATTATTTTGGAATCAAAAAGGAAATAAAATGTTCCTAAAATATTATTTTCATCTTTATTTTTATAAAATCCATAAATATAAATTTTACCGTCAGAATGTCTTCCAAGTTTAATTTTTGATATTTCCTTATCTTTGATAGTAATATCATATGTTACAGTTTCGTTCTTTACAGGATTATATATGTTTAGTTTATATATATCCTTCATGTTTTTATTTATATCTATAGTTTTTACAAGAAAAAATATTTCCTGATTTTTGTTGATATTTACATCAATAACCTGATAAAATATTGGGGAATAATTAATAACAAAACTTTTTTCCCAATCATAAAATAAATCAATATTAATTGATTTTAAAATAAGTTTTACTTTATTACTTTCATCAATTTTTTGTATAAAAAGTATTTTATCGTTATATTTTATGATTTTGAAATATTTATAAGCAATTAACTTTTTTAAATCAATAACTTTTTGCTCTCCTAATTTTAAAGGATTTTCCTCAATTTTTCCATTATAATTATATTTTATCAGATATGAGATAAACATATTATTTGAAGCAAAGTAAGATGTTGCATATAAAATCAAATGACCTTTGATATTTAAAAATTTAAGAGGTGTAATTTTATTAGATAAAACATTTTTGGGAAACTCCAGCTCTGAAGAAGAGATATGCTCAAAGTTTTTATTAAATTTTTCGATAAATATTTTTGAATCTTTAGTAATAACAAAGCCTTTATTATCGAACCTTATAAAATAGTATGAATCAGAAGTCTCAATAAAAAAATTGCTTATATAATTTTTGGCAGGGATATCATATTCAAGTCTTATGCTATAATTTATATTGTTTTGTGAATAACCGAATAAACACAAAATAGAAAGTATAAGCACAAAATAACATTTAATCTTCATAGGGTTAAAGTTATATTTTTTTTAAACTAAAGCAAATATTTTTTTTAACCCATTAGCTTTAAATTTTTTATATAAATGATTTTATTATTAGAAGACCACTTAAGCTAAAAGAAGATTATTCCTTAACAACATTTTTATAATTGTTATATCTTTCAAAAATTTCATTAACAAAGTTAAAGGGTTCACTACCTCTGCAATAGCCGTAATACACAACGGAATCAAGGTAATATTTAGGTTTTGATTTTAAAAGTAAAAACGAGTCAACATTATTATTCCACAAATCAGGATTTTTATTGTATTTCTCGGCCAGACGACGTGCATCAAACACATGTCCTATACCAACATTATAAGAAGCGAGGACAAATTTTTTTCTTTCAATGCTGTCAGGAATATAATCTTTAAGTTGTGCATCTAATAATTTGATATATTTTATGCCTGCTTCAATTTGTTTGTCAGGCGGAGAGCTTGTGTCAACGCCATATTTTTTTGCAGTATTTGGCATAAGTTGCATCAAGCCAAAAGCTCCAACCCAGGATCTTACTTTGGGATTAAAACCTGATTCCTGATATATTAATGAAGATAACAATCTCCAGTCCCAGTTTATCTTACTGGATTCTTTTTTTACAACATTATCATAGGGCGATATTTGACCGCTTTTAAGAGAGCTGTATTTACTTCTTGCAAGATATACTGCTCTGGTATTTTTAAAATATTTATTATAAACATAAACAGATTGCTTTGATTTCAAGTAATCTTCAAGCCATTTATTAATATAAATTCTAAGGCTGTCGTTCCCTTTTTTTACTGCCCAGGCAATATTTTGATTAAAACTTACAGGTGTTTTAACATCAATATCAGGATAATACTTTTGGTTTACCAAAGCAACATGTTCATCGCAAACAGTATAATCAATATCACCATTTGCAACCATTTCTATCAACTCTTCCATGCCTTTGTCAGGATCTTCGATAATAATTATACTGTCACCGATTTCGTTGGAAAGATTTTTTAAACGAGAAACAAAAGAGGTGTTTTTTTGCACATAGATTTTTTTGCCTGCAAGCTGAATAGGATCGCGTATTAATTTTTTTTCTACTTCTTCCCAGGTTTTCATTTTCCTCCAGTTTTTGGGTTTTCTCTGAACTAAAACCTGCGATATCTTTCCTATTGGTGAAGTAAAATCTACTAATTTCTCTCTTTCTTTATTTATTGTCAAATCAATAGCCATTAAATCACATTCGTTATTATTTAACATTTCTATTGATTTTTCAATATCATTATTTACTATTATGTTTAAACCAACACCCAAATATTCAGAAAAGGAATTTAATAATTCATACTGATAACCCATGGGTGTACCCCGATAAATAAAATAGCTTGTAGAATTACATTCTGTTACAGCAGTAATTTTCCCCTTTTCGCGAATTTTTTTTATAAATGATTTTTCTTTTTTTGTGATAGGTTTTTCCTGAACAGAATTTTTTACGGTATTATTGTTTCTGCACATAAAAAACAATAAAGAAACTATAATTAATACTAACGGTAACTTAAAATTGTTTTTATTAACCATAAATTTTATTTAAAAATCAAGTTACTAAAATAATAAAAAAAAATTAAATTTCATTATTTCTGTTAGTATCGCAATTAATTCAAAATATAAATTTCAGGATTTCAACGATTTATCAAATATAAAAAAATTAAGAAAAAATTAGAATTTATAATATTTTAAGTGTTTTCTTGAAATTTATAAAAATTATTGTTTTATTAGGGTAATAAAAAACCCTTTAAATTATTAAAATCCAAAGGGTCTAAATTATTTTTATTTTTCAGGTTTTTATTCTTCTATAGCTTTGATGCCGGGTAATTTTTTGCCTTCAATATATTCAAGCAAAGCTCCCCCGCCGGTAGAAATATAGCTTATCTTATCTTGCAAATTAAATTTTTTAATAGCTGCAACAGAATCGCCACCGCCAATTAAAGAAAATGCTCCGTTTTCTGTTGCTTGTGCTATGCTTTCAGCTACAGACTTAGTTCCATTTTCAAATGCTTTCATTTCAAAAACACCCATAGGACCATTCCATAATATTGTCTTTGAAGTTTTTATTACTTCATCAAATTTTTTGCAGGTTTTTTCGCCAATATCCAAACCCATCCATTCATCAGGAATATCATAAGCTTTAGAATTTTTAAAATTTGCATTTTCTGAAAACTCATCTGCAATAACAGCATCAATAGGCAAATAAATATTTACTCCTGATTTTTTAGCATTATTAAGAGTGTCCATGGCAATGTCAATAAAATCGTCTTCTATTAACGATTTACCAACTTTTCCTGCAAGAGCTTTAATAAATGTAAACATCATTGCTCCGCCAATAATAATATTGTCGGCTTTTTCAAGTAAATTATTTATAATCTGAATTTTTCCTGATATTTTAGCTCCACCCAGAATAGCTGTAAAAGGTCTTTTTGTGTCTTTTAATGTTTTATCAATATTTTGTATTTCGTTGCTCATCACATAGCCGAAAACTTTTTTCCCGGGGAAAAAATCAGCAATTATTGAAGTAGAAGCATGAGCACGGTGAGCAGTACCAAAAGCATCGTTAACGTATATATCAGCAAGAGAAGCAAGCTTTTTAGCGAAATTTTTATCTCCTTTTTTCTCTTCTTTATAAAAACGTAAATTTTCGAGTAATAAAACTTCTCCTGATTTTAATTCCGAAGCAAGATTTTTAGCTGTTTCGCCAATGCAATCATCTGCAAATTTAACATCTGCATTTAAATTTTTCGATAAATAAGGAAGAAGGTGTTTTAAAGAAAATTTCTCTTCAGGTCCGTTTTTTGGTCTTCCAAGATGTGACATTAAAATTACTTTTCCACCATCATTTAATATTTTTCTAATAGTTGGGAGGGTTGCATCAATTCTGGTTGTATCTGTTATCTCAAATCTATCATTTAAAGGAACATTAAAATCAACTCTGATTATTGCCTTTTTATCTTTAAAATTAATATCATCTATGGTTTTCATATTCTATTATTTTTTTTAATTATTTAAATATCCTGAGCCTCTTTCGTTAAATATTTTTATGAAATTCTCTATTGACCTGTCATAAGTTTCTTCAATATCATCAGGAAAATAGCAAGCAGGCATTTCTCCTCTTTTTCTGTGATACTCTATGCACTCACAACAAATACCTTTTTTTGAACAAGGATAAGTACAATTACATTTTTCCTTATTTTTTTCAAAACTACATTCTTTCATAATCATTAATTTTTTTAAACAAAAATAAATAAAAGACTCAATTTTTTTTAAAAATCATTTCAATATTTATGTTTTTTAATTTTATCTCAATAAATTATTGATAATTTTCTAATTTCGCAGATTAAAATTATAACATAAATTATACGATAAAAATTATCACATGGAATATAATTTCAGAGAGATAGAAAAAAAATGGCAAAGCTTTTGGAAAGAAAACAAGACTTTTAAAGCAGAAAACAAATCGGACAAACCTAAATATTATGTGTTGGATATGTTTCCTTATCCATCAGGTGCAGGTTTGCATGTTGGTCACCCTTTGGGATATATTGCTTCTGATATTTTTTCAAGATATAAACGTTTGCAGGGTTTTAATGTTTTGCATCCAATGGGCTTTGATGCTTATGGCCTGCCTGCCGAACAATATGCTATTCAAACAGGTACACATCCTGCTGTTACTACTAAAAAAAATATTGAAAGATATAAGCAGCAGTTATCAAAAATTGGTTTCTCTTTTGATTGGGACAGACAAGTAATTACTTCTGACCCTGCTTATTATAAATGGACACAATGGACTTTTATTCAGCTTTTTAAACATTGGTATAATAATAAAATCGAAAAAGCTGAACCTATATCAGATTTAATTAAGGAATTTGAAACATCCGGTAATAAAAATATTGATGCTGCAACTTCTTATAAAGATATTTTTTCTGCCGGGCAATGGAAATCAATGACAGAAAAACAGCAACAGAAAATATTGATGGAATACAGATTGGCATATTTATCTGATACTATGGTTAACTGGTGTCCGGGTTTAGGGACTGTTCTTGCTAATGATGAGGTAAAAGAGGGTGTTTCTATCAGAGGTGGGTATGCTGTTGAAAGAAAATTGATGCGTCAGTGGTCGCTCAGAATAACAGCTTATGCCAAACGTTTACTTGAAGGACTGGACAATTTGGAATGGTCTGATTCTTTAAAAGAAATTCAGCGTAACTGGATAGGCCGCTCACAAGGTGCTATGGTGAAATTTGAGGTTAAAAATTGTTTTATCTCAGATGAGAAAGTTTTTATTGATGTTTTTACTACCAGAGCAGATACTTTATTCGGTTCTACATTTATGGTTTTAGCACCTGAACATGAGCTTGCTGAAAAAATAACTACTCCTGAACAAAAATCAAAAGTTGAAGAATATATTAGCTGGGCAAAAAACCGTTCCGAAAGAGAAAGATTAACAGAAGTAAAAAAAATTAGCGGTGTGTTTACCGGAGCTTCTGGTATTAATCCTGCTAATGGAAAAGAAATACCAATATGGATAGCTGATTATGTTCTTTCAGGTTATGGTACAGGAGCAATAATGGCTGTTCCTGCTCACGACAGCAGGGATTATGCTTTTGCTAAACACTTTAATATTCCTATCATACAGGTTGTTTCAGGTGGCGATATCTCAGAAGAATCTTACGATGCTAAACAAGGAAAAATGATTAATTCAGGTTTTCTTAATGGCTTAGATGTTAAAGAGGCTATTCCTGCAATGATTAAAAAAATTGAGGAAATGAAGATAGGCTATGGTACTATAAATTACAGACTTAGAGATGCTATTTTTAGCAGACAAAGATACTGGGGCGAGCCTTTCCCAATTTATTATAAAGATGATATGCCTTATACTCTTGACGAAAAAGAGCTTCCTCTTGAGCTTCCCGAAGTTGATGCATATTTGCCAACAGAAAAAGGTGAACCTCCATTGGCAAGAGCTAAAGAATGGAAAACAAAACAGGGATATCCTCTTGAATGTAATACCATGCCCGGGTTTGCAGGCTCATGTGGATATTATCTCAGATATATGGACCCACAAAATAATGAAGAATATTTTTCAAAACAAGCTAATGAATATTGGAAAAATGTTGACTTATACATTGGTGGAATAGAACATGCAACAGGTCATTTAATATATTCCAGATTTTGGAATAAATTTTTATTCGACCTTGGACTCACGTCCAAAGACGAACCATTCAAAAAACTTATTAACCAGGGAATGATTCAGGGACGTTCGAATTTTGTTTACAGAATTAAAGGCACTAATACTTTTGTTTCCTTTAATTTAAAAGATAAATACGAATACACTCCTATCCATGTTGATGTAAATATTGTTGATAATGATATTTTAAATATCGATTTATTTAAAAGTTGGCGTCCTGAATTTGCTGATGCTGAATTTATTTTTGAAGATGGAAAATACATCTGCGGTTCAGAAGTGGAAAAAATGTCTAAATCATTATATAATGTTCAAAATCCTGACGATTTGATTGAAAAATATGGTGCTGATACTTTAAGAATGTATGAGATGTTCCTCGGCCCACTAACAGATTCCAAACCATGGGATACTCATGGTATTGAGGGTGTTTTCAGATTTATTAAAAAATTCTGGAGGTTATTTCATAATTCAAATAATGATTTTGAAATTTCTGATGAGAAACCTAATAATAAAGAGCTTAAAATTTTACATAAGACTATAAAAAAGATAAAAGAAGATGTTGAACGTTTTTCTTTTAACACAGCTGTTAGCTCATTTATGATTTGTGTAAACGAATTGTCAGAATTAAAATGTAATAAAAGAGAGATATTAAATGAATTAACAATATTAATTTCTTCTTATGCTCCACATATTGCAGAAGAGCTATGGCACAAAATGGGACATGATGAGAGTATTGCTTATGCAAAATTTCCTGTGCTCAACGAAGAATATTTAAAAGAAAATACTGTTGTTTATCCCGTTTCTTTTAACGGTAAAATGAGGTTTAAAGTGGAATTAGATGTAAATATGTCAAAGGAAGAAATTGAAAAGACAGTTTTAAATCATGAGAATTCTCAAAGATGGATTTCGGGAAAAACTCCTAAAAAAGTGATAATAGTACCTAAAAAAATAATCAACATTGTTATTTAGCTCCTGAATATGAATAAAAAAATCTTTTTATTATTTATTAATTTTTTATTGATAAACACTTCAATTTTTTCTCAAAAATTCAGAAGTGTTGAAAATACTGCTTTTAAATCAGGCGAAAAACTTTATTATAAAATCTATTACAAAACCTTATTGCTGGGGAATTTAAAAGCAGGTTCAGGAACGTTATCTGTTGAAGAAGGGAATAAACTCTTTTATAATAGAAGTACTTATCATATTAAAGTACAGGGTAAATCCGAAGGTGTTTTTAATTTTTTTATTAAAATTGATGACAGATTTGAAACTTATGTTGACAGAGAAGGTCTGTTCTCGTGGAACTTTATCAGAAAGATTAAAGAAGGGAAATACAGAAAATATGAAAATATAAAATTTAATGCTCATAAAAATCTTGCCTTCAGCAAAAAAAAAATTATTCCCATTCCTGATAATATTCAGGATATTATTTCTGTAATATATTATGCCCGAACTCTTAATATTTCCGATAAAGAAGTAGGGGACACTTTTCCTTTGAATTTTTTTATTGACGACTCGGTTTATCTCTCAGTAATAAAATATGCAGGGAAAGAGATTATAAAAACAGATTTTGGTAAAATAAGATGTCTGAAACTTAAACCAATGGTTGTTACAGGCAAAGTGTTTAAAGAAAAATATCCTATGACTTTATG
>JAGGUV010000154.1 GCA_021158345.1 Bacteroidales bacterium | reverse complement strand
TTAAATATGTTTTCAGGTGGAGCTTTTGCTAATGCATCAATTTTTGCTTTGGGTATTATGCCTTATATTTCTGCTTCAATTGTTGTTCAACTTTTGGGAATGGCAATTCCTTATTTTCAAAAATTACAGAAAGAAGGTGAAAGTGGAAGAAGAAAAATTAATCAAATTACTCGTTATTTAACTATAGTAATTTTATTATTCCAATCACCTAGTTATATAGCTAATTTAATTTCAAAAATACCTGCTGAAGGAATTTATCCTTTTGATCCAAATATAACTACTCATTCAATTTTTTCATTTTTTGGAATAACATCAATATTAATATTAACAGCAGGTTCAATGTTTGTTATGTGGCTTGGTGAGAGAATTACAGACAAAGGTATTGGCAATGGTATTTCATTAATAATTATGATTGGTATTATAGCACGATTACCATTTGCATTGATAGCAGAATTTTTCTCAAGAATGGAGGAACAAGGTGGTGGTCTTGTAGTTTTTGTTGTTGAGTTAGCAGTGTTATTCGGTGTAATTTTGTTTTGTATATTATTAGTACAGGGTACCAGAAGAATCCCTGTACAATATGCTAAAAGAATAGTAGGTAATAAACAATATGGCGGTGTAAGACAGTATATACCTTTAAAAGTAAATGCTGCCGGTGTAATGCCAATTATTTTTGCACAAGCTATTATGTTTTTACCTTTAACATTTGCTAATTTTTCCGGTGCTGATTCTATGTCTGGATTTGTAAGAGCATTTTCAAATTTTAATGGGTTTTGGTATAATTTTACATTTTTTATGTTAAACATAATATTTACTTATTTTTATACTGCCATTACTATTAATCCAAATCAAATGGCAGAAGATATGAAGAAAAATGGCGGATTTATTCCTGGAGTGAAACCTGGTCGTAAAACAGCAGAGTTTATTGAAGCCGTTATGTCAAGAATTACTCTTCCCGGAGCTTTATTTATAGCTTTTGTGGCTATTATGCCTGCTTTGGTTAGATTGGTTGGTGTGAATTCTCAGTTTGCTCAATTTTATGGAGGTACTTCTTTATTAATCCTGGTAGGGGTTTTACTTGATACACTTAATCAGGTTGAAAGCCATTTGTTGATGCGTCATTATGATGGTTTAACAAAATCAGGTAGATTAAAAGGACGTTCTTATTCAGGTATGTAAATAATTTTTTGTTGAATGGTACATCTAATAAAATATAAGAATTCTGACGAAATTGAGTTGTTGAGACAAAATGGGCAACTGGTTGGTAGAACATTAGCTGAAGTTGGTAGAAATATTAAACCAGGTGTTAAAACAATAACTATAGATAAGATTGCAGAAGAATTTATTAGAGATAATGGAGCAGTACCTGGTTTTAAAGGTTATGGAGGTTTTCCTAACACTTTATGTGTTTCTGTAAATGATGAAGTAGTTCATGGAATACCTGGAAACAGAGAATTGAAAGAAGGAGATATAGTTTCAATAGATTGTGGAACTATTTTACACGGATATTATGGTGATTCAGCTTATACTTTTGCTGTTGGCAATGTTTCAGAAGAAAAACGTTTGCTTATGCAAAGAACTAAAGAATCATTATTTAAAGGTATTGAAATGGCTGTTGCTGGAAAAAGAGTTGGAGATATAGGATATGCAATACAGCATTATGTAGAAGGATTTAATTATTCTGTAGTAAGAGAGTTGGTTGGTCATGGTATTGGAAGAAATATGCATGAGAGTCCTGAGATACCAAATTATGGCAGAAGAGGTTCTGGTACAAAATTAAAGAAAGGAATTGTTATTTGTATTGAACCAATGATAAATTTAGGTAAAAGAAATGTCTACCAGTGTGATGATGGTTGGACTATTAAAACAACTGATGGTATGCCTTCAGCACATTATGAATTAACAGTTGCAATAAATAATGGTAAGGCAGATTTATTATCTACTTTTGATTTTGTTGAAGAATTATTAACTTTGCAAAAAAAATAATTATAAGTTATGGCAAAACAAATGTCAATTCAACAAGACGGTATAGTAAAGGAATCATTAGGAAACGCAATGTTCAGAGTTGAATTAGAGAGTGGACATCTAATCACAGCGCATATTTCAGGTAAGATGAGAATGCATTATATTAAAATTTTACCTGGAGATAAAGTGAAATTAGAAATTTCTCCTTATGATTTAACTAAAGGAAGAATAACATTTAGATATAAATAAATTTTTGAATAATAGCAGAAAATGAAAGTAAGAGCATCAATAAAAAAGAGAACTTCTGATTGCAAGATTGTAAGAAGAAAAGGGAGATTATATGTTATTAATAAAAAAAATCCTAGAAATAAACAAAGACAAGGTTAAACATAAAAATATATAAATACATGGCAAGAATTGCAGGTATTGATTTACCAAAGAATAAAAGAGGTGAAATTGGCCTAACATATATTTATGGAATAGGTAGAAGTAATGCACAAAAAATACTTGACGAAACCGGTATAGATCGTAATAAAAAGGTAAAAGACTGGACTGACGAAGAGCAGAAAAAGATCAGAGAATTTATTAGTGGATCTTTTAAAGTTGAAGGTGAGCTCCGTTCAGAAGTTCAGATGAACATAAAAAGATTAAAAGATATTGGTACATACAGAGGAATACGTCACCGTATCGGTTTACCTTTAAGAGGTCAACATACAAAAAATAATGCAAGAACCAGAAAAGGTCGAAAAAGAACTGTAGCTAATAAAAAGAAAGCTGTAAAGGGTTAATATTTAACTTTTTATATAATTTATAAGAAAGAATTAAAAGAACATGGCAAAAAAAGCTAAAACAACAAAAAAGAAAAGAATTGTAAAAGTAGAAGCACAAGGTGTAGCACATATAGTAGCTTCATTTAACAATATAATTATTTCTTTAACAAATAATGCAGGTCAGGTAATATCCTGGTCATCTGCAGGAAAGATGGGCTTTAAGGGTTCTAAGAAAAATACTCCTTATGCTGCTCAAATGGCTGCTGAAGATTGTTCAAAAGTAGCTTATGATTTAGGTTTACGTAAGGTCGTTGTTTATGTTAAAGGACCAGGGGCAGGTAGAGAATCAGCTATTAGAACAATACACTCTTCAGGTATTGAAGTAAAGGAAATTCATGATATTACTCCTATGCCTCATAATGGATGTAGACCTCCAAAAAGAAGAAGAGTTTAATTTTTTTAATGTTGTATTTAATAATAAATAAATAAATAATAGGTATGGCAAGATATACAGGTCCAAAAACCAAGATTGCAAGAAAATTTAGAGACCCAATATATGGTCCGGATAAAGCTTATGAAAAAAAATCTTATCCTCCCGGACAACATGGTAATTCCAGACAAAGAAGAAAAAAATCAGAATATGGAACTCAGCTTTTAGAAAAACAAAAAGCAAAATATACTTATGGCATTCTTGAACGTCAGTTTAGAAATGTTTTCCATAAAGCTTCACGAAAAAAAGGTGTTACTGGTGTAATTTTATTACAGTTAATAGAATCACGCCTCGACAATGTAGTATACAGACTTGGTATTGCTCCAACACGTGATGCTGCACGTCAATTAGTTTCACACAGACATATTACAGTTAATAATAAGGTTGTTAATATTCCATCATTCGCATTAAAACCAGGCGATATTGTTGGCGTTAGAGAAAAATCCAAATCATTATTAGTGATTACTGAGTCTCTTGCTTCACGTACTGATAAATATTCTTGGTTAGAATGGGATGATGATAATAAATCAGGAAAATTTTTAAATTATCCTGAAAGAGATGAAATCCCTGAGAATATTAATGAACAACTTATTGTTGAGCTGTATTCAAAATAAAATTTTAATTTTTAGTGATAAATAGAAAAATTAAATCATCAACAATATAATATAAATATTTATGGCAATATTAGCATTTCAAAAGCCGGATAAGGTAATAATGATAGAACAAGACGAATTCAAAGGCAAATTTGAATTTCGACCTCTTGAACCAGGCTTTGGCGTTACTATAGGTAATGCTCTTAGAAGAGTTCTTCTATCATCTCTTGAAGGCTTCGCTATTACTTCAGTTAGAATTGAAGGAGTAGATCAGGAATTTTCATCTATTAAAGGTGTTGTTGAAGATGTTACTGATATTATTTTAAATTTAAAACAAATTCGTTTTAAAAGATTAATAGAAGAAGAAAATTCTGAAAAAGTAAACATTATTATTGGAGATCAGGAAGTCTTTAAAGCAGGTGATATGAATAAATTTCTATCTGTTTTTCAGGTTTTAAATACTGACTTTGTTGTTTGTACTCTTGACCCATCAGTAAAATTAAACATTGAGATAACTATTAAAAAAGGCAGAGGATATATTCCTGCGGAGGAAAATAAAGTCCCTGATTCACCTATTGGTGTAATCCCTATGGATTCTATTCATACTCCTATCAGAAATGTTAAGTATTACATCGAGAATTTTCGTGTTGAGCAAAAAACAGATTTCGAAAAACTGATTTTTGAAATTGAAACAGATGGCTCAATTACTCCTAAAGATGCCTTAAAAGAAGCTGCTAAAATTTTAATTCATCATTTTATGCTATTTTCTGATGAAAAAATTACTTTGGATACTGAAGAAAAATCTATTGCAGAAGAATTTGACGAAGATTCTTTACATGTAAGACAATTACTGAAAACAAAATTAGTAGACTTAGATTTATCAGTAAGAGCTCTTAACTGTTTGAAAATTGCCGAAGTTGAAACTCTTGGCGATTTAGTTCAGTTCAACAAAAATGATTTATTGAAATTTAGAAACTTTGGTAAAAAATCATTAACTGAATTAGAAGAGTTAATGAGAGCTAAAAATTTGGAATTTGGAATGAATATCTCAAAATATAAATTAGATAAGGATTAACAGAAATGAGACACGGAAAGAAATTTAATCATTTGGGAAGAACAAGTTCTCACAGAAAAGCAATGTTAGCTAATATGGCTGTTTCATTGATTAAACATAAAAGAATAACTACTACTCTTGCTAAGGCAAAAGCTTTAAGAGTTTATATTGAACCATTAATCACTAAGTCTAAAGAGGACTCAACTCATTCAAGAAGAGTTGTGTTTAGTTACCTTAAAGATAAGGAAGCTGTTACTGAACTTTTTAGAAATATTTCTGTGAAGGTTGCTGATAGACCAGGTGGTTATACTCGTATTCTTAAAACAGGAAACCGTTTAGGCGATAATGCAGAGATGTGTATTATTGAATTGGTTGACTATAATGAGAATCTATTGGAAGGTAAAAAAGAAAAAATTGTTAAGAAAACTAGACGTAGAGGTTCAGGTAAAAAGAAAGTTACTCAAGAAGTTTCTGATAACAATAATCTTGAAAAAGAAGCTGTTGTTGAAAAAACTGATGAACCTAATGCTGAAGTTTCTGAACAAAAAATTCAGGAGGATTCTAAACAAGAGACAAAAACTGAAGAATAAGTTTTATAAAAATACTATTTTTAATGGGATAAAGTTAATGTTTCTTTATCCCTTTTTTTGTTTATTGATTTTATGAAAAGCATAGTTATTCGTAAATTTACCCTGTTAATTTAAGTCAAAGATTTTATTTTGCTTATCTTATTTAAGTGGGTGAACAAATTATAAAATTATAAATACATGGATTTAGTTTTTGTTACAAATAATGCTCATAAAATTAATGAGATTAATAATATCATTAATAATAAAAAGATTAAAATTTTAAGCTTAAAAGATATTGGTTTTTCAGGAGATATTGCCGAAGATTGTGATACTCTTGAAGGAAATGCATCGCAAAAAGCTAATTTTATTTATAATAAATATCATTGTAATTGCTTTGCTGATGATACAGGTCTTGAAATTGAAGCATTAAATGGCAGACCTGGCGTGTATTCTGCCCGTTATGCAGGCGAAGCTTGTGATTTTGACGATAATATGAATAAAGTTCTTGAAGAACTTAAGAATATTGAAAACAGAAAAGCAAGGTTCAGAACTGTTATTTCATTGATTATTGACGGAAAAGAAAAATTATTTGAGGGTATTGTTAATGGAAAAATGCTTAGAGAAAAATCAGGCATCAAAGGATTTGGTTATGACCCTATCTTTCAACCTGACGGGCACAATATATCATTTGCTCAAATGGATTTGAATGAAAAAAATAAAATCAGCCACAGAGGTATTGCAACTCAAAAACTTATTGATTATTTGATAAATAGTTATTTATAAAAATTTCAATATTATTTTTTTAGTATTGCATCTTCAATAGCCATAGAATAAAGTTTTTTAATAGGCATTCCATATGCTTTTACTTGTTTTGGGATAATGCTTTTTTCCGAAAACCCCGGTATTGTGTTAACTTCCAGAAAATACAATGCATTATCAGAATAAATATAATCGAAACGCACAATTCCTTTACAATTTAGTTTGCTGTACAAATCAGAAGAAATACATTTGCAGTCTATTTCAACATCTTCAGGAATAGGAGCGGGGGTGATTTCCTCAGCAAAATCTTCGTTATATTTAGCTTCATAATCAAAAAATTCATTCTTGCTTACAATTTCTGTCAGAGGTAATACTATTGATTCAGTTTTTGTTTTAATAATTCCGCATGTAATTTCCCTTCCATTAATAAACTCTTCAACTAAAACTTCAGTATCCTGATTAAACGCTAATTTTATGGCTCCTTCCAATTCTTCTTTTTTGTTTACTTTTGATGTGCATATACTTGAACCTCCATTATTGGGTTTTACAAAACAAGGTAATGAAATTTCAGATGTTATTTTTTCAATATTGATTTTCTCGTCTTTATATAATAGTATTGATTTTGCAGTCTGATACCCCAATGAACTTACTATTTTATTACAGAAATTTTTGTTAAAAGTAATTGCTGATGTAACTAAATTGCAAGAAGTATAAGGAATATTTAATAAATCAAAATATCCTTGCAGTTTGCCATTTTCACCGGGTGTGCCGTGAATAGCATTAAATACACAATCGAAATATATTTTTTTATTATCTATGCAAATGCTAAAATCATTTTTATCTACTTCTATATCTTTGTTATTATCAGTTTTATAAATCCACTTGCCATTTCTTATAAAAATAATAAATGCATTATATTTTGTTTTGTCTAAATTATCACTAACTGCTTTAGCACTCATAAGTGATATTTTGTATTCACCTGAATCTCCTCCTGCTGTTATGGCTATATTTTTCATAATTATATTATTTTGAATTTCTTGCAAAATTTATTTACACCATTAAATTTTACTTTTTCATTTATCAAAAATACAATATCTTATTAAGATATTTTAATCAAAAAACATATTATTTTTATCTTTGTAAAAAAAAACAATAATTATTGTTTTTTTTAGTTTGACAAATAGTAAATGAACTTATTAAAGGTTTATTTTAATTAGATGAAATAAATGAGATTTTTTCGTTTTATATTCAGCAAAATTTTTCTTAAGAATTTTGCAATCTGTGTATTAATAACATTATTGTTAATATTTTTGGTTTTTAAATTTTTAAATATTTATACATTACATGGTAAATCAAATACAGTACCTAATTTTATTGGTCTGAATATTGATAATTTAGATCATATATTAGTTGACGAAGAGTTTAAGTTTGTATTAGTTGATTCTGTTTATGACAACTCAAAAGAACGGGGAACAATAGTTATGCAGGATCCTCCTTCAAATACAAGAGTTAAAAAAGGCAGAAAGATATATTTAACTGTTGTTGCTAAGTTACCTGAAATGGTTAAAATGCCTAATCTTATTGATTTATCTTTACGTCAGGCTTTGGCAGAATTAAGGTCATTGGGATTGAAAATCGGACAATTAAAATATGTTAATGATATTGCGGAAAATGCTGTTCTTCAGCAATTATACCAAGGTGACACTATTAAACCCGATACTTTGATTTTAAAAAGTTCAACTATTGACCTTGTGCTTGGTAAAGGTGTCAATAACAAAAGAATTCCTGTTCCTTTCCTTATTGGAAAAACTCGGGCTGAAGCAGTAAACATGATTAAAAATTTTTCTCTTAATTTAAAAGATGAATATTTTTTAGATACTGATGATAAATCTCACGCGCGTATCTATAAGCAATTTCCTGCTGCTATTCCCGATACTCTGGTTAATCTTGGCGATGCTGTTAGCTTATGGTATCGTTCTGATGAATTTTTCGATTTCGACTCTTTAATCGAATCATTTAAACCTGATACTTTAGCTCTTGATACTTTAGCTCTTGATTCTTTGATGAGAGATTCGTTGTTAATTGATAGTTTATATTATAAATTTTTACAAACTGATACTATTGATGAAGAAAATATTAATAATTAATTTTTTCGTTGTATTTTTTATTTTAAAAAGTTTTTCGCAGGAATATCTTACTAATTTAAGCTCAAACCCTGTGATTAAAAAAAATATTAAAGAAAAAACCGGTTTTTATAATAATTCAAAATCTCAGGAGAAAATTTTATTGCCTTTTTTTGATGATTTTAGCGATTCGGATATCTTTCCTAATGTTTTAAAATGGTCTGACAATGACGCTTTTATTAATAACGATTATTGTCTTTATCCTCCAAGTATTGGTGTTGCCACCCTTGATGCTATTGATTATTCAGGCTCTGTTTATTCTTTTGCCAATGTATTTCCTTTTGAAGCTGATAATTTAACTTCTAATGAAATACGTTTGGATTCTGTTTTTCAACCTTCTGCAAAAAAACTCTCAGGTGCTGATTCTCTTTATTTTAGTTTTTACTATCAACCTCAGGGCTTTGGTGATGCTCCTGAATCCGGCGATTCTCTTTTTCTTGAATTTTATTCTGAACCAAACTGGTATAAAGTATGGAGTGCCGAAGGTATGCCAATCGATACTTTTTATAAAAGAAATAATTGTTATTTCAAAAGAGTTATGATTCCTATTCTTGATAGTATTGAGTATCCCAGTAAAGTTAATTTCTTTAAGAATAATTTTAAATTCCGTTTTTCAAATTATGCAAGTATTTCAACTCTGCCAAGTTGGAAAAGTAATTCCGACCATTGGAATATTGATTATGTTTATTTGAATTACAATAGAAATATTAACGATACTATTTTTAATGATATATGTTTTGTGAAAAATGCACCTTCTTTTTTAAAGAAATATCAGGCGATGCCATACTCTCAATATTGCGAAGACCCTTTGCATGAAATGCAGGATACTCTTGATATTTTTATTAGTAATCTTGATTTTGATACTCATAATTATTCTTATAATTATAAAGTCTTTAATGAAAGTGATGAAATAATAAATGAATATTCAGGAGGTGAATATAATATTGGTTCATTTTATTCTTTTGGTTATCAAACATGGCAGCCTCATGCCAGACCACCGGTAAGATATATCCTTCCTTTTGGATTTGCAGACTCAGCTTGTTTTAAAATTACGCATATTTTAAATTGTGAGCCGGGTTTATCTGTTTTTTCTAATGACACTATTAGCTTTTATCAAAAGTTTTATAATTATTATGCTTATGATGATGGCACAGCAGAAGCAGGCTATGGTTTGAAACCTGCAGGCTCTCAATTGGCATATAAGTTTTCTGTAAACAAAAAAGATACTTTGAGGGCTGTTAAAATGTTTTTTAATCATACTTTAAACTTTGCCAACCAACAATATTTTTATTTGAGAGTTTGGACTGATAATGGTGGAAAACCAGGTGAAACTGTTTATGAGCAAAGAATTGAACCTGTTTTTGAAGATAGTTTAAACAAATTCCATACATTTAAACTTACAACTCCGGTATGTGTTAAAAATGTTTTTTATGTGGGCTGGCAACAAACTACCGATGATAATCTTAATATTGGTTTTGATAAAAATAATGATTCTCACAGTAAAATTTTTTATAATACTGATGGTCAATGGAAAAATACTATGTATTCAGGCTCTTTAATGATTAGACCTGTGCTTGGTAAAGATTTTAGTATGGCAGGAGTTAATAATCTTAATAAACAGCCTTTTGATTGCAGAGTCTTTCCTAATCCTGTTACAAATGGCATCTTAAATATATATCTGTCAGATAGTGAGAATTCTAAAGATGATTATAATATACAAATATTTAATCTGTTGGGACAAAAAATATTTACTGCCGGATATAAAAATAAAGTTGATGTTTCTGAGTTTAAAAATGGTTTGTATTTTTTGAAAATTACTAATACCAAGACAAATATCAGCTCAACTAAAAGAATTATTATTTCCAAATAATTATACATGGATAAAGAACAAAATATCGCAGATGATAATAATGAAATGTTTGAACATTTTCATTTTGTTGTTGACAAAGGACAAAGATTACTTAGAATTGACAAATATTTATTTGAACATATAGAAAATATATCGAGAAATAGAATACAGGTTGCTGCTAAAGCAGGAAGCATACTCGTAAATAAAAAACCTGTAAAGCAGAATTATAAAGTAAAACCTAAAGATGTTATTTCAATTGTTATGTCACATCCACCGCGTGATATTGAGATAATTGCTGAAAATATACCTCTTGAAATTTTATACGAAGATAAAGATGTTATTGTTATAAATAAAAAGGCAGGTATGGTTGTTCATCCGGGTCATGGAAATTATACGGGAACACTTGTTAATGCTTTGACATATTATTTGCGTGAAGTATCCCCTGATAAAAAACCTGATGCAAAACCTTTTCTTGTTCACAGAATTGATAAAGATACCTCAGGTGTGCTTTTGATAGCAAAAAACGAAATTGCACAAACTAAACTCGGTAAACAATTTTACGACCATAGTATCGACAGAAAATATAATGCTCTTGTTTGGGGCGATTTTGATGAAGAAGAAGGAACAGTTAATGGAAATATTGGCAGAAGCTTAAAAAACAGACTGGTTATGTCTGTCTTTCCTGATGGAGATTATGGTAAAGAAGCTGTTACTCATTATAAAGTTCTTAAGCGTTTTGGTTATGTTACTTTAATTGAATGTAAGCTTGAAACAGGTAGAACTCATCAAATAAGAGCTCATATGAAATATATCGGGCATCCGCTTTTTAATGATGCCAGATATGGTGGCAATTCTATTCTTAAAGGAACTTCATTTTCAAAATATAGACAATTTATCATTAATTGTTTTAAACTAATGCCTCGTCAAGGTTTGCATGCAAAATCACTGGCTTTTATACATCCTTCTACCAATAAACTTATTTCTTTTGAATCGGATTTTCCTAAAGATATGAAAGACGTTTTAGAAAAATGGGATAGCTATTCTTCATTTAATAAATCGGATTTTTAATATTTGCGTTTGCGGAATTATAGTAAGTAGTACAAATTAATTTTAATAATATTTTTATATTAACCCTGCATATTAATTAATTAATTGTTATATTTGCAGGGTTAAATACAATAATCATGATAAATAGATTATTATCAAAAAAAATTATTTCAGCACTTAAACATTTTCCTGCTGTTGCAATCCTTGGAGTTAGACAATGCGGGAAAACTACTTTATCAAAAATGTTAATAAATTCTGTTACAAGAGAATGTATTTATATTGATCTTGAAAATCCTGAGGATATTGTTATGTTAACAGATCCTCTTTCATTTTTTAAAGCTAATGAGGACAAATGTATTATCCTTGACGAAATTCAACGTAAACCTGACTTGTTTCCTTTGTTAAGATCCGTAATTGATAAAAAAAGAAATCCTGCAAGTTTTATTATACTAGGGTCAGCAAGTTCTGAATTACTTTTTATGAGTTCTGAAACTCTTACAGGCAGAATTGTTTATGAAGAATTAACTCCATTTGTTTTTCCTGAAATTAATAATAATATTACAATACAAGATCATTGGCTTTATGGAGGTTTCCCTCAACCTTGCCTGATTGATGATGCAGAGTTCAGGCAAAATTGGTTCAAGTCTTTTTTTACAACTTATGTTGAAAGAGATTTTAGACTTTTAGGGCTTAATGCTAATCCTGATAATCTGTCAAGATTTTTTATGATGTTAGCACATTCAACAGGGAATATACTGAATAAAAGCAGTTTCTCAAAGTCATTAGAATTAAATCAATCAACTATTTCTAATTATCTTAAATATTTTGAAAGGGCATTTTTAATACGAATATTACCATCGTGGCATTATAATCTTAAAAAGCGTATTGTGAAATCTCCTAAAGTTTATATTCGGGATAGCGGATTACTACATTATTTACTTCGTATTAAAAATTTTAATTCTTTGCTTGGTCATTATGTTCTTGGAAATTCTTGGGAAGGGTATGTCATAGAACAAATAATCATTTGTTTAGGCAATAGTTTTGATTATTATTTTTATCGTACTCAGGATGGTACTGAATGCGATTTGGTAATTACCGATAATCTTAAACCTATTAATTGCATTGAAATTAAGTTTACTTCAACACCAAAACGAACCAGAGGGTTTTTAACTGCAATAAATGATTTGAATACAGAAAAAAATTATCTAATCATTCCTGAATGTCGTCAGCCTTATCAGATTGACAATAAAATAACTGTTTGCGATCTATTGCAATTTTTAAATGAATTTTGAGTATTTTTAAAAAAATAATTTTTGCAAAATATAAATTTCCGGCAATTCGTCAAGACGTATTTTGGCAATATTATTAATCCACTTTATTTTATTATGCAGATTTTTTTGTAAAATATTTTATTATCATTTTTTATATAGATAATATAAAATCCTGAGCTTTGGTTTTTCAGATTGATTTTTATTTTTTGAGTTTGCAATGAATTTTCAAAATTCAATACTTTTTGACCTAGATAATTGTAAAGTGATATCTTAGAATTTTTTAAAAAAGAAATATTTTCATTTTCAATAATAATTTCGTTAAAAGCGGGATTAGGGAAAATATTTATTTTATCAGTATAAAAATTTTCAATACCGAGATATTTTCCGTTAAGATATAAAATACCTGTGTTATCAGGGTCTAACCAGTCTCTGAGTCTCGAAGTGTCTGAATTTTTATTGTCATTGGATTCCCATGAATAAGAAAATTTTCCAAAATAATCTGGTAGGTTAAGCGAACTACTGTCGCAAGAAGCATAGCCTCCTGTTAACGTGCCGATAATTCTGCCGTTATTATCGAATAATGGAGCTCCTGATGATCCACCTTCTGTAACACCATGACCGTTTTCTGTTTCTGCCCAATATACTTCCCAGTGTGATTCTACTCCGTTATTATTCCACTGCGATGAAGTTATTGTATTATTAAAAGTGGATATTTTTTTTATATCACCTTCAGGGTGATGGATACAAACACCACTATTACATTGAATACCATCTCTGTTCCAGCCGTTAAAAAAAATATTGTATGATGCAGGAATGCTATTATTAAGTTTCAAGAGATAAAAATCAGAGCCTGAATATCCCGAATTACCACCGCTGGATATTTTTTGTGCTCCGACCATAGTTTGTGGGACAGGTGGTGTTAGCGGGTCTTCACAGCCTTCTGACTCATAGTTGAAATAAAATATCCATTGGTTAAGGTCATTAGCATTTGCAATATTCCCTGATGAATAAGATTCTTTACAGTGGTCGGCAGTTAAAATATAAGGGGTAAAGTCATGTCTTGCATTATTAATCAGAGAACCTGTGCACCAGAAAGTCTCGTTTTTAATGCGAATATAAATTCTTACAATGCCTTTTTTTTCATCCTGCCAGTTGTCTCCTTCACTGCAATTAATATTTACTTCACAAGGACCTGAGCTGCCCCAATAATTTTTATTTTTATCGAATAAAAAATCTACTGACCTGTATGCGTATGATATATCAGAGATAAATATTTTTGGTTTAGAAATTGTGTTTTCAGGCTCATAATATTCTAAACTTAGAGCATCCCCCTGAATTAATTCTGTTGCAAACAAATTGTTTTCATTATTGTTTTCTTCGGTAAAAGCTCCAATAACTTGTGTTTTAGCATCATTGTATAAAAAAAGTTTTGAGCCTTTTGGCATAAAAAAATTATTGTAATATAAACCTAACGCCAAAGCACCATTACATTTAATTTTTAGCCGCCATATTTTTCCGCCTTCAGGTAATTTTGTCCACGTGCCGGAGTTTTCGGTGTTAATATTTACAGGGATGAGAACAGATACTCTGTATGGCTTGTCTTTTGCTGAGTTGAGGCTGTCTTGTTTACGGATTTTATATAGGTTGGGCTTTGCAAGGTCTATAGTTGCGTAGTAACTGTCAATGTGTTTATTAGTAAAACTTAAAGGAGTCCCCTTTTGGCTAATCTGTGCTAAACAGCTTTTAATAATTATTGTAAAAGCTAATAATAGGAATAATATTTTTGTTTTATTGGCCAATAATGATGTTTAAATAAAGGGCGAGAATAATTTTTTTATCCTCACCCAATAATTGTTTATTTTATCAATGATATTTTTTTAACAATAATATTGTTTTTAGTGTAAATGTTTATAAAATAAAAGCCTTTTTGATATTTTGACATATCAATAGACAATGATTTTTCATTAATGTTTTCTAAATTAAATAATATCCTTCCTAAATTATCAGTAATAATAATTTTATTAATGTTTAAATTGCTATTGTCAAGTTTAATAAAAAATTTGTCTTTAACAGGATTAGGATAAATAGAAATATTATCAGAATTAGAATTATCATTAATACCTTCATTTCCAACAGTAATATAATCGTATTTTAGCAGTGTATCTGAGCCAACGTTATTGGTAACAATAAGAGTAACATCATAAGAGCCTGCATAGTTGTAAACAATATTAACAGGATTTTCATCAGAAGAAGTAGAAGGTTCGCCACCTTCGAAAGTCCATAACCACGAAGTAGGATCACCTGTTGAATTGTTAATAAAATGTATGCTTCCACCTACTGGAATATTTGGGTTAAAGGTATAAAAATCAGCTGTAGGCGGTATTTCATTAACAGTAATGTAATTGGTTTTTACTTTGGTATCTTCTCCGAAAATATTTTTTGCAATAAGAGTAACAGAATAAACTCCCGGGGTTTTGTATGCAATTTTAGGATTTTGTTCTGTAGAAGTATCAGGTGTTCCACCTTCAAAAGTCCATTGCCATGAAGTTGGTTCATATAAAGAAGCATCACTAAAAGATACTGTGTCATTAGCTGGAATTTCTGTATTGTCAGCAGTAAAATCTGCCTCAGGTGCTATACCTACAGTAATATAATTTGTCTTTGTGATGGTGTCAGCACCAAAATCATTAGTTGAGATTAAAGTAACAGAATATTTTCCTAAATTATTATAAACAATATTTTCAGGATTTTGTTCAGTAGAAGAGTTTGGAGTTCCACCTTCAAAAGTCCATTGCCATGACGTTGGAACACCTTCTGACAAATCAGTGTAATTAATGCTTCCTTCAGGAGAAACATAAGTTGTGTCAGCAGTAAAATTAGCAGTAGGAATAGTGCTTACAGTAATAAAATTAGTTTTTGTTTTATGATTTGAACCCCATTGATTAGTTGCAGTAAGTTTAACATTAAAAGTGCCATAAGTATTATAAGTATGAGTTGGGTTTTGTTCATTAGAAACAGGGCTGCCATCGCCAAAAGACCATTCCCATGCTGTAGGATCGCCTGTGGAAAGGTCAGTGAAATTAACGTCTTCGCCTACCATTATTGAGGTTACATCAGCAGTGAAATCAATATCAGGAACACCAACAGTGATAAAATCGGTTTTTGTTTCAGTATCAGTGCCAACAGGATTAGTAACAGTAAGTGTAACAGTATAATATCCTGGAGTATTGTAAGAAATATTCATGGGATTTTTATCTGTAGAAGTACTTGGAGTACCACCTTCAAAAGTCCATTGCCATGATGTAGGGTATTCTGTTGATTGATCAATAAAGTTAATACTTCCGTTTGTAGGAACAGATGTTTTATTAGCAGTAAAATCAGCTACAGGATTTTCAGGAGGTCTAATACCAATAACAGCAGCTTGATTATTAGTAAAATTGTAACCCGGAGGTGTTAAGCTGCTAAGGTAATAATATCCGTTATACATTCCGCTCCAGCCCCAGTTAAAATGAAAATGATTAGAGCCTTCGTAACCATCACAAACAAAAGCATGTCCGCCTGTAGTGCCTTGACCACGGTATGGCATTGGTCTTGAGGCATCTAATTCTGTCTTTAAAAGTGTTTCCCAGCCTGTAGCAGAATATGCGTATTTCGATTTATACGAGGCTGTAGGACAATAATTAAAATATGTTACAATTGAGGTTGCTATTGTTTGTAAATATGCACCTGAACCATCAGGAGCATAATTCATGTCAACACTTACGCCACAATGATACATTAATGTAGCAATAGAATTATTGTTTGTATATAATTGGTCAGGCATATCACTCCAGTTGTATGTTGTTTGTCCGAAGTTAGCACATAGCTGGCCATAAACAGGATGAGTATAACAATGCTCACCTGTGCCGTGTTCGGGATAGTTGTGATATTTCATTACCTGTGACATGGCAGATGCAACACATCCTGCATAAACATGCCCGCAAGGACCTCCTGCATCAGCAGGACATTGTTCGTTATAATAACAATCCTGATTCCATTCTGTTGTTAATAAAGGACCTACATCTTTGATGTCTTTTTGAGGATGGAATTTTTTTGACGAATATTTTTTCCATTCCGATTTAACATTATCTGTGCCTTTTAATTTATTTTCTTTGACAAAATATATTTGTTCTTTGTAAAAATCCATCCAATCAATAAAAGCAGGAGCTTTGTCTGAGATGTCTTCTGTATAATGCCCTTTTTTTGAATATCCTAAAACAGGATATACATCATCATCTGACGATATTATGATAAATCCTTTATTGTCTTTTATATTAAAGACATAATATGCAGTCTTGGATTTATATGTTATTGTAATGTTATTTGAAAAAATATCTGTTTTTGAATCTGCATTATTGTTGATTCTTTCGATGTAAACATTTTTTGCAATTTGTTTTGCTTTGTTTTTATCTACTTCTTTACCGAAAACAAAAGAAATCATAAAGAAAGATATTGCTAATATGAATAAGCTTTTTTTTGTCATTTTTTTAAAAAATTATATGTTAAAAATAATGTTTAAAATCTTTTACAAAGGTAATAATTAATTTTAAAAAGTAAATTTTGCATAAATTTTTCCTGAAATAATAATAGCAAAAAATAAAATAAAAATTATCTGAACCCAGATTTTCTTTTTTATATTCATGAGAAAGTGAGAAATAATAATGGAGTAGGGAAGCAGCAAAAATAGATGACTAAACTTAAAAAGTTTATCATTAAAAAATAAACAAAAACCAATAACAGGAATTGAAAATAAAATTATTTCATATTTTTTTCTTAAGATAATTACATTAGAATTTATATTTCTTAGGAGTTTTAATATGGCCATGATTAAAAGTAAAAATAAAAAATTCATTGAGATAATTTCGTGTATGTTAAAATTGATTTCAGTAAATTTAATAGTATTAAAATATTTGTAATAATTATCTAATGCAACATTTATATTATCTGTTAAAAAGTAGAAAGTAAAAAGAAAAATATAAGGTGTTAATAGTCCGATAAAAGAAATAACAAATTCATTCCAGTCGGAAGTTCTGTAAGCTATCAGGCTTAATATAATTATTAAAATAAATAATATTGCAGGGAAATAAAATAAGGATGCTATTGATGTAAATATGCCTGCAGTTAAAATATTTTGATATGGATTTTTGCTTTTATTAATATTAAAAATCTGTGATATAACAATAATTAAAAATAAATTTGAAATTATAACAGGATTTAATCTTAACAAATTAGGATTATAACACGAGATAAGAAAAAAAACAAAAGCAGGCAGGAAATTTATTTTGTTTGTAATTTTATTTTTGATAACAATGTGATTTATCATAATGCTTTCAGCACATAAAAGGATAAATTCAATTATTTCGGAAATAAATGATGAACCATGAAAAATATTATAAAAAACCGTATAAAATGGTGTAACATTATTTGTTTTTATCATTGGTAAAGGAGAGATAAACACATCAAGCCATAGTAATATTGCCATTATAAAAAATAAATGCACCTGTAATAAATAGCTTGATTTAAATAATTTTACAAACATTTAATTTGTTTTAATTAATAGAAGTTTCCTTTATAGTATCAAGTCTTTGCCTATATCTTTTCTATAATATTTTCCTTCGAAATTGATGATGCCAGCATTATGATATGATTTTTGTAATGCTTCATTAATATTATCGCCTAATGAAGTTATAGATATTACTCTTCCTCCGTTAGTGAGGATTGAATTTGTTTTTTTGTCGAGAATAGTACCTGCATGAAAAATTATACTGTCATTAACATCAGAAATATTGAGAATTTTCTTTCCCTTTTCATATTTTTCAGGATAGCCTTTTGAAACAAGAATTATTGATGCTGCAAATTGATTGCTAATTTCAATATTTTTTCCGGATAAATTTTCATTAGCAACACCTTCAAAAAGATCTAACAGGTCTGTTTTTATTCGTGGAATAACCGATTGTGCTTCAGGGTCTCCCATTCTTACGTTATATTCAATAACATAAGGAGAGCCATTTACATTCATCAATCCGAAATATAAAAAGCCTTTATATTTTATTCCTTCTTTTATTAATCCGTTTATTGTTGGTTTTATAATATTTTCTTCAACATTTTTCAGGAGTTTTTCATCAACAAAAGTAACAGGTGAAATGCTGCCCATACCTCCTGTGTTAAGTCCTGTATCATTTTCACCAATTCTTTTATAATCTTTGGCAACAGGAAGTATTTTGTATGATGTGCCGTCTGTAAGAACAAAAACAGAAAATTCAATACCATTTAAAAATTCTTCTATTATTACTTTTTCGCTTGCTTTGCCGAATTTCATATCATTAATCATAGAGTTAAGCTCGTTTTCTGCTTCTGTCAAGCTTTCGCAGATAACAACGCCTTTTCCTGCTGCAAGTCCATCAGCTTTTAAAACATATGGTGCTGATAATTTTTTTAGAAATGAAAAACCCTCATTAATGTTTTTTTTGTCAAAAGTTTTATATTTTGCTGTGGGGATATTATTTCTTTGCATAAAAGCTTTTGCAAAGTCTTTGCTGCCTTCAAGTTGTGCTCCTGATTTGGAAGTGCCTATTATTTTTACGTCATCTAACAAAGTATCATTTTTAAAATAATCAAATATGCCGTTAACAAGAGGAACTTCAGGCCCAACAACTACCATGTTTATTTCATTTGCCAGAACGAAATTTTTTATTGCAGCAAAATCCGTAACAGAAACAGGTATGTTTATGCCAAGCTGTGCGGTACCAGCATTTCCGGGACCTATGTATAAACGTTTTAATTTTTTGCTTTTTGATAATTTCCATGCTATTGCATGTTCTCTGCCTCCTGATCCTAATAATAAAATATTCATTTAATTTATTTTTTTTACAAAGTAACAAAATTTTTTTCTACTTTTTTTAAACATAATTGTCTAAATGTTTAAATGTCTTAAAGCAATAAAATATCGGTTAATAAAGGATTTATTGTAGATAATATTTTGTTTTTGTATCAGAACCGTTTTTATATTTCCGCATTTGTCAATATTCCACAAAATTAGTGGTAGTACCAATTTTATAATTAATAATTTGCCGGTTATAAAAAAGTATTCTATTTAATAAAGCTGATATTATTAGAAAATACAGTTAAGAGCAGGATGTCTTTTAAATTATTTATTTTTTATGAAAAATTACTTATATAACAAAACACTATCATATATTGTATTGTTGCATAAAAATTTAATTTTTTTATTAATTTTGCCGCTTGTTAAATTAAAAAGAAAATAATGCAGATACCTTCAAAGTATGATATTTCGCAAATAGAAGATAAATGGTATGCGAAATGGCAGGAGAAAAAATATTTTAAATCGAAACCTGACGAAAGAGAACCTTTTACAATAGTAATACCACCCCCTAATGTTACAGGTGTTTTACACATGGGACATATGTTGAATAATACAATTCAGGATGTATTGATTCGCAGGGCCCGTATGCAGGGATATAATACCCTTTGGCTCCCCGGTACTGACCATGCTTCTATTGCTACAGAAGCAAAAGTTGTGGATAAACTAAAAAAACAGAATATTAAAAAATCTGATTTAAGCCGTGAGGAATTTCTTAACTATGCCTGGCAATGGAAGAACGAACACGGAGGTATTATTCTTGAACAACTTAAAAAATTAGGTGCTTCCTGTGATTGGGACAGAGTGAAGTTTACTATGGACGATTCTATGTATGAATCTGTTATTGATGTTTTTATTGATTTGTACAATAAAGGATTGATTTATAGAGGGGTGAGAATGGTTAATTGGGATCCGCAGGCTTTAACAGCTTTGTCTGACGAAGAAGTTATTCATAAAGAAGTAAACTCAAAATTATATTATTTTAGATATAAAATTGTAGATTCTAAGGACGACTGGGTTACTATTGCTACTACGCGTCCTGAAACTATTCTTGGTGATACTGCAGTTTGTGTACATCCTGATGATGAACGTTTTACTCATCTTAAAGGGAAAAAAGTTATTGTGCCTCTTGTTAACAGAGAAGTCCCCGTTATTTTTGATGAATATGTTGATAAAGAATTTGGAACAGGTTGTTTGAAAATTACTCCTGCTCACGATATCAATGACTATAATATTGGAATAAAACATAATTTAGAAACCATTAATATTTTTAATGATAATGGTACTTTAAACGAAAATGCTCAACTATTTGTAGGTAAAGACAGATTTGTTGTAAGAGACGAAATTGTTAAAGAGCTTGAAAAACAAGGTTATCTTGTAAAAGTTGAGGATTATGTTAACAAAGTAGGGTTTTCTGAAAGAACAGATGCTGTTATTGAGCCAAAATTGTCATTGCAATGGTTTGTAAAGATGAAGGAATTGGCTAAGCCTGCTTTGGATGTTGTGATGTCTGATAAAATAGAGTTTTATCCTAAGAAATTTAAAAACACTTACCGTCATTGGATGGAGAATGTAAAAGACTGGTGTATCTCGCGTCAACTGTGGTGGGGGCAGAGAATACCTGTTTATTATTTACCTGATAATTCAATGGTAGTGGCTAAATCAAAAGAAGAGGCTTTAACATTAGCTAAGAAGAAATATAATTTGCCTGATTTAAAAATTGAAGATATCAGACAAGATGAAGATGTTTTAGATACTTGGTTCTCATCATGGTTGTGGCCTATTTCTGTCTTTGACGGTATCCGCCATCCTGATAATGAAGATATAAATTACTATTATCCTACAAATGTTCTGGTAACAGCTCCCGAGATATTGTTTTTCTGGGTTGCACGTATGATTATGGCAGGTTTGGAATACAGAAAAACAATACCTTTTAAAAGTGTATATCTTACAGGCATTGTGAGAGATAAACTCGGTAGAAAAATGTCCAAGTCGTTTGGTAATTCACCTGATCCTATTAAAATAATGAAAATTTATGGTGCTGATGGTGTGCGTGTTGGTATGTTGTTGACTTCTCCTGCAGGTAATGACTTGCCTTTTGATGAGGCACTTTGCGAGCAGGGGAGAAATTTCTCTAATAAAATTTGGAATGCTTTACGTTTGGTTAAAGGTTGGGATGTTGATGAAAATATCCCACAGCCCGATTATTGTAAGGCTTCTGTCGAATGGTTTAAAGCTAAATTAAATCAGTCGATTAAGTTTATTGATGAGCAATATAAAAAATTCCGTTTGTCTGATGCTTTAATGGAGCTTTATAAACTTATATGGGATAATTTCTGTTCCTGGTATCTTGAGATGATAAAACCTGCTTATCAGAAACCTATTGACAGAAAAACTTACGAGGCAAGTATTCTGTTTTTTGAAAACCTGATGAAATTATTGCATCCATTTATGCCTTTTATTACTGAGGAAATCTGGCATCATCTTAAAGAAAGAGCTGAAAACGATGATATTATAGTTGCATCTATGCCTGAACCTGAACCTTTTGACAAAGAATTACTTGAAAAATTCGATTTGGCAAAAGAAGTTATTATGGCTATCAGAAATATCCGTAAAGAAAAAAATATTCCTTTTAAAGAGAAAATTGATTTATATATTAAAAAGAATAATCAGGAAAAACCTGAAACAAAATTCGATTCTGTTATTGCAAAACTCTGTAATATTGATAAGTTTGAATATGTTGAGAATAACAGAATTGAAAAAGCAGTATCGTTTATTGTTAAATCAACAGAGTTTTTTATTCCTTTAAATGAAAATGTAGATGTAGAAGCTGAGATTGAAAAATTAGAGGAAAGCTTGAAATATACTAAAGGATTTCTTAAATCTGTTGAAAAGAAATTGGGTAACGAAAAATTTGTAAATAATGCTCCTGCTAAAGTTGTTGAAATTGAAAAAAAGAAAAAAGAAGATGCAGAGGCAAAAATTAAAGTTATTCAGGAACAGTTAGAGATGTTTAAAAAATAATTTTTTACCTTGTTTTATAAATTAAAAAATCTCAGTATTTTATAATACTGGGGTTTTTTTTGATATTCACCTAAAATTTTTTTTTAGAATATTACTGCATAAAAACATACTGTAAAATATTAGCTCCCATTTTTAGTGCCTGTATGTGTTTTTCAGGAGGATCTTTGTGAACAATATAATCTTCCCAG
>JAGGUV010000155.1 GCA_021158345.1 Bacteroidales bacterium | reverse complement strand
GAAAATGAAGCCATAATATCAGTAATAATCGGGTATCCGAAATACAAGTATAAACGAACAATAAAAAGAAATATTCAAAATATTAAGTGGATTGAATAATTTACTTTGCTTTTAGATTAAGAAATCATTATACACAAAAAGGGATACTTCTAAATATAAAGTATAAAGTGATTTTTAACTAACCTGTCAGCGTACATAGTTCCTGACAGGTTTAAAAATTGCCTAACACATATACATATAAAAACTCCGTATTGATATCATCTGTGGTTTTTTAGTTTTTAAATGAACAGGTAAATACCAGATTATGATTCATACGTTGACAAAAAAAACAATAACTTTTCTAAAGTTTTGAACTTTGGAAAAGTTTTTTTACGCGGCAAATAAATATTTACAAAAAACCCAATAAATTTAAAAATAAAGTTTTATCTTTGAAAGATATTAATACAAGTAGTTCATTCTCAACCTTATTAGAATTAACAATTAGGATATAAAAGCTCTAAAACAACTGAGACATACACTCATGTTTCCAAAAAAGCAATTAATAAGATAAAAAATCCTATAAATAAATTTTTTTTCGGGGTTAAAAAGTGAACGCTAAAGCAAAAATAACAACAACGTATCTTATCCACCCAATTTGGCGGAATAACAGCAATAGATGATACACAAATGTTAGCAAACATAAAACAAACAGTCAACTAATAAAATATGAAACAAGATTCAATACCCTACATAGATAAAGAAAACAAATTAATTGAAGAACTAAATATTTTGTACCAAAAACGATTAATAAAAAAAGAATTTAATAAGAAATTTAAAGAATCTAAACGAATTATTTTATCAAAAGAACAAAGACAGCGTATTTACAACAAGACTGATGGATTATGTCATGTTTGTGGAATAAAATTAGAAATAGATAACTTTCAAGCAGACCATGTAAAACCTTTTTCTACAGGAGGGCATGATATTGTAGATAATTTTTTACCTGCATGTTCTCAATGTAACAACTACCGCTGGGACTATTCTCCAGAAGAAATGCAATGGATTTTAAAACTTGGAGTCTGGCTTAAAACTGAAATTCAAAAAAAAAGTAAAGAAGGTCTTGAAGTTTTACCTAAAATTATAAAAGACGAAATTAAACGAGAAAAAAGAAGAAAAAATCCAAGGATATCTAAAACTGTTGACATTGACTTCAAAGACTTGCTCCCAGTGAAAGGCAAATTAGATTTTGGAGCAAAGGTGGCAACATATACAGAAATAGAAAATGCACAAAGCATTATTGAAAAATATCTGATAACAAACATAGATTCAACAAAAGATTTCTTTTCTTCAAAATCATTTTTAATTACAGGCGAAACCAATGCCAATAAAAAAAAGATAGAGGAACTTATTAAAGAAAATGGTGGGATTATAAAGACTTCGGTTTCTACAAAACTAGATTATTTAGTAATTGGTAACTTTTATAGTTATTTAAAGGTAATTAAACTTCAAGAAATAAATGATAAAAACAAAAGAAAAATATCAATAATTCTGAATAAAAAAATAGAAACTACGTTTGCTAACATTTTGTATGTGTAATGCATGGGAAAGTGCTAGATATCAAATTTTTTATCCCACTCAAACTGTGTAATAGTTTGACATTAAAGCACCTCGCAATCTGCCACTACTCATACAATTTACCGTAGCCACCATATAATGATAAAAAATTATGAATAGATTTGAAGCAGAAAAAGAGTTAAAAAAAATATTTGGTTTTGAAGATTTTTATGATGAACAATGGGAGACTATTGAAAGGCTTTTTGCTGGTAAAAGGGTTTTGCTTATTGAAAAAACAGGTTTTGGAAAATCATTATGCTATCAATTCCCTGCAACACAGTTTGATGGTATAACTGTAGTATTTTCACCTTTAATTGCTTTAATGAGAGACCAGGTTAAAGCCCTAAATGAAAAAGGTATAAGCGCAAGTTATATTAATTCAGAACAATCAAAAGATGAAAATAACCAAATTATTCAGAAAGCATTACAAGGGAAAGTTAAAATTCTTTACATAGCCCCTGAAAGACAAGAAAATATTGAGTGGATTGAAGCAACAAGAAAAATGAAGCTATCAATGGTTGTAATTGACGAAGCTCATACAATTTCTGTTTGGGGACACGATTTCAGACCTGCATTCAGAAGGATTATAAATTTGGTTAAGTTGCTTCCACAAGATTTTCCTGTTTTGGCAACAACTGCAACGGCTACAGAAAGAGTTCAAAAAGATATTGAAAAACAAATTTCAGGGAATATTACAACTATTAGAGGCAGTCTTATCAGAGAAAATTTTGAATTATATGTTATTAAAGTAAGTTCAGAAGATGAAAAGCTTATCTGGTTAGCTAAAAATCTATCAAAATTGGAAGGAACAGGAATAATTTATACGGGAACAAGGGTAAATACTGAAATATATTCAAAGTGGTTTGAATTTCTTGGAATAAATACAACAGAATATAATGCCGGATTAGATGCAGAAAGTAGAAAAGAAATAGAAAACGGGTTAATGTCAAATAAATGGAAAGCTGTTATATCAACAAATGCGTTGGGAATGGGAATTGATAAATCAGATATTCGTTTTATTATTCATACACAGATACCGGCATCTCCGATACATTATTATCAAGAAATTGGGCGAGCAGGACGGGACGGTAAACCCGCTAAACTCATTTTATTTTACAATAACACAAAAGATGAAAAAGGAATAGAAGAAGATTATAAACTTCCGAAGGCATTTATTGATGGTGGCAGACCAAGTTTAAAAAATTATCAAAAGGTTATTAATGTTCTAAAACAAGAACCACTTGGAGAACGACAAATAATGAAAGCTACAAACTTAAAACAAACACAAGTTCGAGTTATTAAAGCGGATTTAATTGAGCAAGGAATTATAAAAGAAGTATTATATGGCAGAAGTAAAAAACATGAGTATCAATTTGATGCACCGGAATTAAACACAAAATCATTTGAGGAGTTAAGAAAACAAAAATTGAAAGAATTAAACTCAATGATTGAATATGTTAACCTTACAACATCTCGAATGAAATTTTTATGTGATTACCTTGGGGATAATACTCTACATTCATATTTAAATTGTGATAATACTAATCTATCCAGATATACCGTTTCCATAAAAGACAAATATTTGGAAAAGCTAAAAGAATTTAGAGAAACTTTCTTTCCTGTTTTAGAAGTAGAAAGTAAAAACTCAAAAATTGTAAATGGTATTGCTGCAAGTTATTATGGGGTTTCAAGTGTAGGTGCTGCAATACATAGAAGCAAATATGAAAATGGTGGCGATTTTCCGGATTTTCTTCTAAGATTGACTTTAAAAGCATTTAGGAAACATTATGGAAATGAAAAATTTGATTATATTATTTATGTACCACCAACAGAATCAGGAGATTTAGTAAAAAATTTCGCAGAAAAATTATCAAAAGTTTTTAAAATCCCAATATCACATAATTTAGTAAAAATATCAGAAACAAAGCCACAAAAAGTTTTTCAAAACGGTTATCTTAAAAGAGATAATGTATCCGGAAAATTTGAATATAAAAATCTGGATGAAATAGCAGGAAAATCTGTAATTTTGTTTGATGATATTTTTGACAGCGGTGCAACAATAAAGGAGATAGGAAGTTTATTAACTAAATATGGGGTAGAAAAAATTGCACCATTAGTAATTGCAAGAACAGTTGGTGGAGATATATAAAAAGATGTTTTATGAATAATGAATTAGCATATTGGATTACATTGGCACACTTGCCAAAAATTAAAACAAGTATAAAAAATGAAATAATTGTTCGCTTATTTGAGCAAAATAAAACAATTATTGATTTTTTTAATCTGACAGAAGAAGATTGGAAGAACAAATTTAATCTGTCGGATAATGATATTTCTATCATTAAGTCTGGCATTGAAGACCTTCCAAATAATTCTTTTCTTGTGGAAAGTTTGTTGGAACAAGGCTATAAGATATTGCCAATTACTTCGCCGGAATATTCATCTCTATTAAAAAAGAATCTTGGTAAATCTTATGCACCACCTATCCTATACACAAAAGGAAACTTACAAATTCTTAAAGAAGATACTATCGCAATTGTTGGTTCACGAAAAGCAAATGAATTTTCACTTTTATTTACTGACAATATTGCAAAAAAAGCTTCTGAAAATTATAAAGTAGTTGTAAGTGGATTTGCCAAAGGAGTTGATAAACAAGCTCTTGATTCTGCCTTGAAATATAAAGGTCATAGTATAATTGTTTTGCCGCAAGGCATTACAACCTTTAAATCCGGATTTAAAAAATATTACAAACAAATAATAGAAGGTGATGTTTTAGTATTAAGCACATTTCATCCGAAAGCTGTCTGGAGTGTCCAATTAGCAATGGCGAGAAATCCAATCATATACGGATTAGCGAAAGAAATATATGTTGCAGAATCAAGTTCTAAGGGTGGAACTTGGTCAGGAGTTATTGATGGTCTTCGCAAAAAAAGAATCATTTATGTTAGAAAACCTGATATTAACGAAAAAAATGCTAATATTTTACTCATTCAAAAAGGAGCAAAACCTGTTGATATTACCGGTAATATCATCGAATATATGTCTATTGATGAAGAGGTTACCAGCATAGTAAGTGAACAAAAGTCTAATTATTATGAAATTGAAAGTAAAATATTAGATTTATTGAAGAAAGGTATTTATACTTCAAAAAAAATAGTCGAAATATTAAAAATTGATTGGAACCCTAGAAAAGTAACGAATTTTTTAAAAAATCAAAAAGATGTAGTTACAATAAATAAAAAACCTTTAAAGTTTACTCATATTAGCAGGCAGATAAGCCCAAAACAACAAAGTTTATTTGACTTAAATACGGGGCCTAAAACTTAATCATATAAAAACTCCATAGTGATAGAATCTTCGGTTTTTTATTTTTCAAATGATTACTCACAAACAAATATTTTTTCCCTGTAAATCAATCAAATCTTTTACAAAAATTTTATTTTCTCCAAAAGCTGCGGGAAAAGAGTATAATAACAGAAAACAGTTCTAATCTGCCGAGGAGCATAATAACAGACAAAGTCCATTTGCTAATAATGCTAATTTCGGCATAATTGCTGACAGGGCCAACAGAACCGAGTCCGGGACCAATACCACCAAGACATGAAGCAACACCACCCATAGCAGAATCTAAATCTAAGCCTGAAGATATTAAGATTATACTTCCAATAATAAAAGTAATAAAATAGACAATGAAAAAAGCTATAACATTGGTTACAATATCCTTAGAAACAGGTTTGTCATTAAGACGGAGAGGAATAACAGCAGTAGGATGTATAATTTTTTTTATTTGTAATTTAATGTTTTTAAAAAGTAATACATGACGCATAATTTTAATACCACCGGATGTTGAGCCAACAGACCCGCCTGAAAACATTAAGAAAAATATTAAACTATAACCAATTACAGGCCAATGCATATAATCGGTTGTGGCAAAACCCGTACAAGTGCCAATACTTACAACCTGAAAAAGAGAATCTCTAAAAGCCTTTTCAAAAGTAATATCTCTGGAAAAAAACAATATAAAAGTAATAATAATACTTAAGCTAAAAAGTATAAACGCATACCATTTATATTCTTCATTTTTAAAAACTTTTTTAAATTTTCCATGAAGAGAAAAATAATGTAAAGTAAAATTTGTACCTGAAAGGAACATAAAAAATATAATAACATATTGAATATATGATGAATAATTAGCGATGCTGCTATTTTGAGTAGAAAATCCGCCTGTTGCAATAGTACCGAAAGAATGGCATAAAGCATCAAAAAGATTCATATGTCCTAACATTAAAAATCCTGTTTCAAAAAATGTTAACAAAACATAAATGCCCCATAATCTTTGAGCAGTTTCCTTAATTCTGGGATGTAATTTTTCAGGTTTTGTACCGGGTGATGTTTCAGCAATAAACAACTGCATCCCTCCTACTCCCAATATTGGAAGTATTGCTATTGATAAAACAATAATACCCATGCCGCCAATCCAGTGGGTCATACTACGCCAAAACAAAACACCTTTAGAAACAGATTCAACATCTGTTAAAATAGATGCTCCTGTAGTAGTAAATCCTGAAATTGTTTCAAAAAAAGCATCAGTAAAATTAGGGATTTCGCCACTTAAAATGTAGGGCAATGTGCCAAAAACCGACATTATCAACCAAACAGATGTTACAATAATATAGGCATTTTTCTTTCCTATATTTTTGTTAGATGCATTTCTAAAAACAAACCACAAAAACAAACCAACGCACACGGTTATTAATCCTGAATTAAGAATAGGATAAAAATCTTCAGAGCCGTAATATATTGAAAAGGGGAGGCATAAAAAGATGAAAAACCCCTCAATAATCAGTAATATTCCAATGATTTTAAAAATTATACTAAAATTTATCTTTGATCTTAACATAATGAAAACCTATTTCTAATGGAATAATTTTTCAACTTTTTTAATTGCATCAGGTAAAGAAAAAACAACAACCCTATCGTATTCTTTAATTTGAAAAGACCCGACAGCAATAAAACTTTCTGCACCTCTAACTATTCCGCCAATAATAGCCCCTGAAGGAAAATTAAGTTTATAAATAGGTTTTTTTGTAATTGGGGAATCGGGTTGAGCAATAAACTCAAAAACTTCGGCGTCAATACCACTAAGCAATTTAGAAGAAGCAACTTTTGCTTTCATTGTAAATTTTGCAATATAAGATGCAGTAATTAATTTTTTATTAACAATAGTATCAATACCAATATTTTGAGAAATATCAATATAATCAATATTTTCAACAGAAGCAATGGTTTTTTTCACACCATGTCTGCGGGCAAGCAGACAAGAAAATATATTAGTTTCAGAGCTATCTGTAACAGCAACAAAAGCGTCCATATCTTCAAGACCTTCTTCTTCCAGTAAATCAAAATTTCTGGCATCGCCATTAATTACAAGAGTGTTTTCAAGATAATTAGCAAGAACTTCACATTTTTCTTTATTCTTTTCAAATAATTTAATTTTAGTGTCTTTTTCCAGACTTTTAGCTGTCATCCTTCCTACCCTGCCTCCACCCATTATCATAATATTCTTAATAGGATACTTAATCTTTCCGCCTAATTTTAATACTTCTTTTACACCTTCGGGTTTTGTAATAACATATACCAAGTCATTAATACAAAATTTATTGTTTCCTCTTGGAATAATTGTTTTAGAATTTCGGTGTAAAGCAATAGCTCTAAAATTCAAATTAATGTATTCTTCGGCAATTTGTGTTAAAGTTTTATTAATAACGGGAGCTTTTTCTCCAAGTTTTAATAAAAATAAAGAAAGTCTGCCTCTGGAAAAATTATATATTTCTGTAGCAGCGGTTTGTTTTAAAAGATTAACAACCTCTTCTGCTGCCCTACGTTCAGGACAAACTATTGTGTCAATACCAAGACTGTTAAAAATTTTTCTGTTTTTTAAGTTAAGGTAATCGGGGGTGCTTACACGGGCAATAGTATATTTTGCTCCCAATTTTTTTCCTAAAATTGAGGTAATAATATTAATTTTTTCATCATGTAAAACGGAGATTAAAAGATCTGCTTTTTTGATGTTAGCATTTTCTAAAACAGTAAAAGAAGTGGAATCGCCTGCTATTGTCATTATGTCGGTTTGTGAACTTAATAAATTCAACAACTCTTCATTAGGATCAATTATTGTAATGTCGTGATCTTCTTCTGACAACAATTCTGCTAAATGAAAACCTACTTCTCCATCGCCTGCTATTACAATATTCATTTCAATTATTATTTACTTAATAAAAACCGCAAATTAAATCAATAAATTACTAAAACACCAAATATAATTAATTTTTATTGAATAATATTATATTTATCCCAATCAAGACCTACAGTAAAATATTTTCTAAAATCTGATAATTCGGAATAAGAGAGATTTTTATTAAAATTTTCTTCAGTAAAAGGAGGGGTTTCTTTAATAATTCTACCCCTATAATTAACAATCATAGAATCGCCTGAATGCTCCACACCAAAACCATCTTTTCCTACTCTGTTAACACCAACAACATAAGCCTGGTTTTCGATTGCACGCGCCTTTAACAAGGTTTTCCATGAATATTTTCTGGGTTCTGGCCAGTTAGCAAGATAAATAATTAAATCATATTCGTATTCGTTATTAATAAATCGATTTTTACTCCAAACAGGAAATCGTAAATCATAACAAATTAATGGAAGTATTTTCCAGTTTTTTATTTTAAAAATTTTTCTTTCTTTTCCTTCTGAGATAATATTCTGCTCACCTACGAGCCTGAAAAGATGCCTTTTGTTATAATATTCAAAGTTGCCATCGGGTTTTACCCAAAACAATCTGTTATAAAAATTATTATTTTCTTTAATAAAAACACTTGCCGCGATAACACATTTTTTTTCTTTTGCCTTTGATTTAAGCCAATTAACTGTTTTCCCGTTCATTGTTTCGGCACATTCTTTATTTTTTATAGAAAAGCCTGTGTTAAACATCTCAGGCAAAACAATTAAATCTGTTTCTTCCTTAATATCGTTAATTTTCTTATCAATATTTATTAAATTTTTGTCAGCATCCTCCCAAAAAATGTCTGTCTGAATTATTGATAATTTTAAATTCTGCATATTAAAAAAAATTTTTTTTAAACAAATTTAAAAAAATTAAATCAAATACTTTATTTTTAAGATTAAATGTTTATTTTTATTTTTAAAATACATATAATATGTCTGGTGAATTGGAAAACAAAAAGTTAATAAAAAAAATTGTGTGGGCATCAACACGTTCTTCAATGGAGGTTGATAATTATAAACACAATAAAAGTGGTAAAAAAAGTAAAAGCTATTGGTCGTTATTTTCATCCCTTGTCCATTATTTTGCCTTTATTTTAAAAGTTTTTAACCTTTATAACAAGGGTTTAAAAAATGCAAAAAACATTATTATCAATAAAATTGAATTAAAATATAAAAACCTGCCTGAAAATTTCGACAATTACACTATTCTTCATTTATCTGACTTACATACAGATAGTATTAAAGAGCTTGAAGATATTATCATAAACAAAATAAAAAATTTAAATGTTGATGTATGTTTTATTACAGGAGACTTTCGTAAAGACATAACAGGAAGCATTAAAAACATTATTAAAATAACAAAAAAAATAACGTCTAACATAAACGCAAAAGACGGAATATATGCAGTTTTGGGTAATCACGATACTTATTTAATGACAGACTATGAAGAGGAATTAAAATTAAAATTTTTGATAAACGAATCAGTATCAATAAACAGGGGAAAAGATAAAATAACAGTAACAGGCACAGACGATCCATACAGATATTATACTGCACAGGCAAAAGAAGCCTTAGAAAAAGACATAAAAGGATTTAAAATTGCCCTTGTTCATACATCTGAATTACATGAAACAGCAGCAAAAAATAATTATAATTTATATTTATGCGGTCATACTCATGGTGGCCAGATATGTTTACCCGGAGGAACTCCAGTTATTACACACCAATTCGATGGAAAAAAATTTTTTAAAGGTTTATGGAAACATTTAAATATGATAGGTTATACTAGTTCAGGTTGTGGAGTATCAGGAATACCATTACGTTTTTATAGCCAGGGGGAAATAACAATATTTACTTTAAAAAAAATATAATAAATAGCAGGCTGTAAAATATTAACTTTTTATATTCGTCAAATTAATTCAGGGTTCTGTTTTCTATGTTTATGAATTAATAAATATGAAATTTAATTTATTTTGTCTTTAATCATATTCCTTTCATTAGCAATTTTTTTTATTTTTGCTTTTCTAAGTATAGGTATGAAAAATCAGAAAAAACTTAACTCATCTTACATTATCACTGTAATAAGCACCTCCCTTGTTTTATTATTAATAGGCTTATTAGGGATTACAATTTTTCATGCAAAAAAAATATCTAATTATGCTAAAGAAAATATTGGTTTTTCAATAGTTATGAAAGAAAAAGCAAGAGATGTAAATATAATTAGATTTAAAAAAAACCTTGATACTAAAAAATATATAAAAAGCACGGAATATATTACTAAACAACAGGCAGCAAAAAAATTAGAAAAAGAATTGGGAGAAAATTTTATTGATTTTCTAGGTTATAATCCTCTATTGCCATCAATAGAAGTTCGTTTTAAAGCTAAATACGCAAATGTTGACAGTCTCGCACTTATTGAAAAAAAAATATTGGCAAACGAAAATGTAAAAGAAATTTTTTATCAGAAATCGCTTGTACAGCTTCTTAATAAAAACATTAAAAAAATAAGTTTTTTAATTCTCGGTTTTTGTTTTCTGCTGTTTATTATTTCAATAACTCTTATTAACAACACTATCCGCTTATCTGTTTATAATAAAAGGTTTATAATAAGAAATATGTTTCTTGTAGGTGCAACACAGCGTTTCATCCGTAAACCGTTTATAATAAAGGGTATTTTGTGTGGTGTTTTTTCTTCGTTTTTTGCAATACTTTTACTGCTTGGTTTTATTTATTTTTTCCAAAGCCAAATACCCGATTATATTATCTTATAC
>JAGGUV010000189.1 GCA_021158345.1 Bacteroidales bacterium | reverse complement strand
TCTTTTTCAAAAGCAATTTTCTTTTCAATAATATCCTTTTCGAGTTTTTCTTTTTTCGCCTCATAAATATCTTGCTCTTTTTTCCTGTTTATCTTTAAATTATATTGATATTCTTCTTCGTCACGTTTACGAGCCTTTTTCAGAGCATCTTCAGCTTCTTTAATTTCCTGCTGTCTTTTTATTTCTTCTTCTTTCCAAATTCTTTTTTTCTCCGACATTTCTATTTCAAAAATTTCTTTTTGTTCTTTTTGAGCAGCAATCAAAGCAGCAAGTGAATGAGCATTTGTTGTAATCTGATATAATTCTTCAAGGTTTTCTTTTTCAATTTTAACAGCTTCTTTAATTCTTTCAAATTCCTTATATGTTGCTGTCATTTGTTCTTCCATCTTATCCAATGCTCCTGTTACAGACATCTTTAAATCTGTAATGTTTTTAATAATTGTGCCTGTTGAAATACTCGAAATTTGATCAAGATTTTCCTTTTTCTTCATACGTTGCTGAATAACTTTAGGCTCTTCTGTTTTGTTTTCCATTTTAGATAACAGCTTATTATAAGCATCCAAAATTTCACTTTTTTTGCTTTTCTCTGATAATTTTTTTTCCATAATCATAAATATTTTCAAGGGTTATTAAATATTTTTTTAATTTTTAAATTTACTATAAATAATTTTATTATTCCATTAACAAATATTTGCAATAGCCAAGTATCTGCCATTATCATTCTATTATCCCGCAACATCCAAAACCTTGTGCATTAGCTTTGCCAAAGCCTGCATAATATCCAATGCGTATAAGTTCTTTTTGACAAAATATTTTAAATTTATAACTATACCCGATAATATGTGTCTGTTCTTTAGTATTAACCTTAATATTTATTCCTTTTTTTCTTGGTTCAGAAAGAATATCAAGTTTATAAGAGCTAATATCAAAATTCTCTTCAGGCAAGTTTCTGTAATATTGATATGTATTAAATTTATTAACAAGATTTTTAAAAAATAATTCTTTATAAAGTCTATGGTCTGGATGTAGAAAATCTATTCTGTTTGTTCGTGGATTGTGCCAAGCAATATGTATAGGTGAGAGGCAATTAAAATTCATCTCAGAAGAGAATTCAATATCAGGTAATTTTTCAATATTATTTATCATAAATTTTACCTTTGATTTTTTATCGCCCAAATCAATAGTATTATTTATAAACAAACCTGTAACAAAAGGCTCAACAATTTCAAACGGGTATAATGATACTATTAATTTTACCTCATCGGAGAAAATTTTTATCCTGTCATCAAAAATTTTATAATCAGTTATTAATAAATTTGAAAATGTAAAAAGCCTGAACGGTTTATTATTTTTATTAAAGCCTGTTGTATGTAACCATTTTGCAAAATCAGTATTTCCATTATTAAAAATATGATATAAACTTGATGATAACTCATATTGATAATTCAATGGAAGAATGTTTTCTTTTTGAATTAATGAAAGTCTTAGTAAAAATCTCATAACAGTAAATAAAAAACTAAATTACAAAATATTTTTCAATAAAAGCTGACAGGTTTTGTTAAACTATTATTTTTCTATCCAATCATAATTAAATTTTGAATCCGCTCTGAAAAGTAGCAAAAATCAAAAAAGCCACAGATTCACCCTATGAAATAATTTTGCAAAGCAAAGTTGCTTCGCCAAACAGCATATTTTGACCATTATTAAAATAATTTAATTTTATAAAGTAAACGGTCAGTTATGATTAGACTTTACGAGTTTATATTAAATTTAAAATCAATTAGGCAAAAACTTAACTGATGAGGCTTTGAAAGATACCCAAATTTCTTTGCCTTCAAAAAGGGTTAAATTATGTAAAGAAGAGTCAGTAATAAGAATAGAAAGTTTAACTCCAATATCAACAATTATTTCTACACCAAGATGAGCTCTGACAATTTCTAATATAGTCCCTTTAAAATTATTACAGGCACTTGTTGTGATTTTATCATTAGAAATAATTATCTCATTTTTCTTTATTAACACATTGCCTGAAACGTTTTTGTAGTCAGTCAACAGATTAAAAAACAGCGATTTATTAATCACAGCTATTTTACGATTATTTTCTTTATCAATTTTTATTTTAGCTTTATAAAAATTTTTAATACCTGTAAGATTAGCGACAAATTCTGATGCCGGATTTTCAAATACATCTTTGGTTTTGCCACACTGAACAATAGTTCCATTCTGCATTACAGCTATTTTATTGGCGAGAGAAATAGCTTCCTCATAATCGTGTGTGATATGCACAATTGTCTGACCTTTTTTATTCAATTTTCTCAATAAAGATCTGAGTTCATTTTTCAATTTAACATCAACAGATGATAAAGGTTCATCAAGTAAAAGCACTTTTGGGTTAAGAGCAAGAGTACGCGCCAGAGCTACTCTTTGCAACTCACCTCCTGATAAAGTTCCTGGCCTTCTGTCAAGCAGATGTGAAATACTCATATCTTGAGCTAATTGTTGAACTTTTGTCTTTATCAAAGACGATTTTACTTTTTTGCTTTTCAAAGGATAAGCAATATTATCTTTAACAGACATATGCGGAAAAACAGCATAATCCTGAAAAACAAGTCCTACACTTCTGTTCTGAATTTTTTCTTTTGTGATATTCTTTCCATCGAGAAATATTTCACCTGTATCCCGGGTTATCAATCCTGCTATTATTTCAAACAACACTGTCTTTCCTGCACCCGACATACCCAAAATAACAAAATAATCTCCTTTGTTAACTTTAAAGCTAATATTTTTCAGATTAAAATCTTCTAATTTTTTAGATATATTTTTTAATATGAGCATAAACTATTTGTTCTTTTTTTCTTTAGAAAGCAATCGTAAAACAATAAATACCAAGAGACTGACGCCAATAAAAATAATAGAAACAGGTCGGGCATATTTAAGTCCGAAAGCGCCAAAACGTTCATAAATAAGTACAGGAGCCACCATAGGATGATAAGCAATAATAACCACAGCGCCAAACTCGCTCATACCTCTTGCAAACATCATAATAAGACCGGAGAGAATATTTTTCCATGCTAAAGGTAATGACACAGTAAAAAACACTCTTGAAGGTGAAGCTCCGAGATTAAGAGCTGCCTTTTCTAATTTTACAGGGACGCCAATAAATCCGTCTCGTGCAGCATTAATCAGAAAAGGAATGCTGACAAAAGCCATTGCCACAGAAATGCCTATCGGATGTCCTACAAAATCAATTCCAAATACAGAAGCTGCTTTTCCAAGGACAGAATTACGGGAGACAAAACCCAAAACAGCAATACCGGCAGCAGTATGAGGAATGACAATAGGTAAATTTACTATTCCTGAAATAAGTTTTTTAAACCTGAATTTTCTTCTTGCCAAAAGATAGGAAAAAGGTATAGCGGCAACAGCAAAAAATACTGTTGCTCCAAAAGAAGTAAAAACTGTCAACCAAATGCTTTTCTGAACTTCTACATCTTTTGAAGTATTTACTATGTCAATTGCAGGGGTTGCAATTATCATCCCTACCAAAGGAGCTACAATAAATAGCAATACTAACGCTCCAAGCAATGAGGCTATAATATTAAAAGGTTGCAGTTTGTTCATAAAGTATCTTATGCAATATTTATTGCAACAAAGATAAAAATAAAAAAGGCTAATGAAAAAAAATCATTAGCCATAAAAAAAATGTAATTATTTAATAATCGAAAAGTCTATTTCATTCATAGATTTAATAGCTCTGTCAGAGAAAAAATCAGGAGAAGCAAGAACAGAAAATTTACCTGCATCTTCATAATTATCTTTATCAATCAATAAAAATTCTAAATTATCATTACGATTCATTATTTCGCTATAAGTAAAAGCTCCATGATAACCATCAGTAGCTGCAAGACAAAAAATACCACGTTGAATATTCTCTTTATTAAATTCAAAATAATCTGCTAATAAAGATTTAAGATATACACCTTTAAAAGGAGTTGTACCGTGAATTCCTCTTCCTCTTCCATAGAAAATTGTTGAAATACTTTCTATTTGATATTTTTTAGGCGTAAATTTAAACTTCTTAATTAGTTTACCATTATTTTTTAAGCTAAGAACAGGACCATAAATTTTAGCTCCTTTTTTAATATCATATTTCTTAGATATTGTTTTAACAATAATTTTAGTAGGGTTAGAAATATTTCTTTCAGTGATAAGGTCAGGAGCAACAATCAAACGAGGTTCTTCAGGCAAAGGCCATAAATCTTTAGATTTTGATGGAACAATATGCATAACTTGAGTTGCAATAATTATTTCGTGTCTGTGAATGGGATAATATAATTCGCCCCAGCTAAAAACAACTTTTTCACCTTTATCATTTATTACTTCAACAAATAAATCAATTATTGGAGGAAATTCTTTAGCATTTTTTTTATTTAAAATGCACTTATTTAAAATATCGTATAACGAATAACCATCATATCTGTATGCTCCAACAAAAGCATTAGATTTTCCTTTTAATAAAGTTTCTTTAACAATAACCGAGCGTAGTGGTAATGAAGAATATGATACTACTCCGGGATTTGAGATTTCTCCTATTACTTCTATTGATCTTGGACCTGCTAATTCATGAGTTTTCTCATTATCATAAAAATCCTGAGTTCTGTCGTTAGTATCGTAAGTTAACTTTTGTTGTTTTAAATTAGCATTGTTATCAGCATTATTTGAACACGATACAATAAAGATGCTAACCATTAATAAAATTGTTGTGATTTTTTTCATTGTTTTTATTTAATTAATCATATGATATGAATAACTATGCTTAACGCATTTTAAAAAAAAGTCGAGGCAGATTATGGAATCTGTCTCAACTTTTTAAAAGATTGATTATTTATTTAATAAAAGAACGCATTATGTTTTCTCAAACATAACGATTGCAAAATTAAATATATATTTTAAAAATTAAAATTTTTCTATATATTTTTTGAATATTTCTTAAGATAATCAGGGATTTTATTGAAAGTCTCTGAAGGAGCGGGAATTACAGAAGGCTGCCCATTATCTTCCATAATTTTCATTCCTTTATTTTTATCAAGTAAAAAGTTCATAAACTTTTTAGCAGCATCAGGATTGGAAGCATTTTTTAAAATTGTAACGCCATAAATCATAGGCTCGCCTTTATGTATAATTTTTTCACCCGGTTTTTTACCTGACACTTCAACTGACACTTCAGAATAATAATCTTTATAATCAGGATTTTTAAGATTTATCTCATCAGGCAAAATAATATATTTCAGCTTATGCTGTTGTGCAACTGAGCGATATAAAAATATATAATCAATGGCATTAGATTCTAATAAACTTATTAAATCAACTTCTTTAGGTCTGATGTAATTCAAATCTTTTTTTAAAAATTCATCACTCAAACAAGGAATATTATAATATTTTTCTGCGAGTTTAGTAACGAGTACAGCTCTGTAACCACAAGGATCGGAATTAGGGTCGGAACGGCCAAAGATAACATCTTTCTTTAAAAGTATATCATACCAATTTTTACTATTAATATTTTCAGAATATAATGATTTTTCATTAAAAACTATTGACATTTCATTGCTTACAAATTTAATATTCCAATCTGCAAAATCGGGGATAAGCAAATTATCAATCACCTTATAATCAGCTGAAGCCATAATATCACAAGGCAAATTTAAATCTGTAATTTTTCTTGCACATTTTCTGCTCCCTGCTGCTTCTAATTTAACATTAATATCAGGATATTCCTTATTAAATTCTTCGGTAATTTGCTTAAATGGCACGGATAAACTTCCTGCATGAAAAATTATTAGCTCCTTTTTTTGTTTATCAGAATTTTTATTAATACACGATGCAGTAATTATTATAATAACTAAAAATAATATTGATATAATTTTTTTTAAAATTTTCATTTTTTATAATATTTGTCAATTTATTTTCTTAAATCTTTAATAAAACTATCAAATGCAAAATCGATATAATTGTGTATATCGGAATGAAGCTTATCATAAGCTAAAATAATTTTTTTACCTTCTTCAGTAAGCAAAGAATTTCCTCCCGACTCACCGCCACGGGTTTTAATTGTTAAAGGAAAGCCGAGAATTTTTTCTGCTTTTCTGAGATCACCCCAAGCCTTACGATAACTAATATTTAAAAATTCTGCTGCTGATTTCAAAGAGCCTCTTTCATCAATAGTTTTCAATAACAACCATTTGCCGTCGCCCATAATACCTCTGTCATCATCGGTTGACAACCAAAGTTTGCAATTTATTTTTATAGAATCGTAAATATCTTTTTTTTCTTCCATAGTTATGAATTTTTAAACATATCGATGTGCAAAACTATAAATTTAAAATAGACTAAAAAAAATATTCTGAAAATAATTATTTATAGATACATTTATAAGAAGTATCGCCGTCGAGTTTTACTTTGAATTTTTTATCTTTTGCAACTATAAAAGTCTCAAACTGATTATAAGTTTTCCACTCAGTTTCCCCGGGTAATAGCACAGTCATTTTTCCTGAAGTAACAGTCATATATTCAATAGTAGAAGTTCCGAATTCGTATTCGCCTTTAGCCATAACTCCAATTGTAGCAGGACCTTCAGCAGTTTCAAAAGCTATTGATTTTACTTTTCCGTCAAAATATTCGTTTGTTTTAAACATGGTCTTTATTTTTTTATTGATATATTAAATTTAAATAATAAGGCAAATATAAAATAACTTGTAAAAGTAAAAAAAGATATTTACACAAAAAATATTTAGATGTTTATTAGTTGAAATAAATATGTTTATGATTAACAAAATTTTAAATATACATACGAAAAATAATTTGCTTATATTTTGACCGATTTATTTTTATACTTGCTAAAGTGTGTACTCAAGCTCATGCCGGGCACAGACATAAAAAAAAAGTCTGCAAAATTTTGCAGACTTTTTTCTTCAATAAAATATTTTTTAATTATCCTTTATAAAATGGGAATTTAACAACTTTAGCTTTTAAAAGTTTATTTCTTACTTTAATAAAGATTTCAGTACCAAATTTATAAAAACCTTTGTTAATATACCCCATACCAATACCTTTTTTAAGCATAGGCGACATAGTACCGGAAGTAACTTTTCCAATAACATTACCATCAGCATCACAAATTTCATAATTATGACGAGGAATACCTCTGTCAATCATTTCAAAACCTCTAAGACGTTTACTAACACCTTCATCTTTTAATTTTTGCATATAATCTCTGTCAATAAAATCTTTTCCGTCAACAAATTTAGTAATCCAGCCCAAGCCTGCTTCAATAGGAGAAGTAGTATCGTCAATGTCATTACCATAGAGGCAGAAACCCATTTCAAGACGTAAAGTATCACGTGCACCAAGGCCGATAGGTTTAATACCGAATTCTTCGCCAGCTTGAAAAACAGCTTTCCAAAGTTTATCACCAAATTCATTAGGGATATAAATTTCGCAACCACCTGCACCGGTATAACCGGTAGTAGATAAAAGAACATCTTTAATACCAGCAAACTCAATTGTTTTATGAGTATAATACTCCATATCAACAATATTTTCATCAGTAAGTTTCTGCATAGCTTTTAAAGCAAGAGGTCCTTGAACAGCAAGCTGACAAGTGTCATCAGATACATTAATAAGTTCTTTACCAATTTCCAAACCCATTTCATTAGCATTTTTAACGCACCAATTCCAATCTTTATCGATATTAGCAGCATTAACAACTAATAAATATTTTTCATCATTAAATCTATAAACTAATAAATCGTCCACAATTCCACCTTTACCATTAGGGAAGCAAGAATATTGAACTTTTCCATCAAAGAGAGCAGAAACATCGTTAGTAGTTATTCTTTGAAGAAAACTCAGGGCTTTCGGTCCTTTAACCCAAAACTCTCCCATATGTGATACGTCAAAAACTCCAACGCCTTTTCTTACTGTAATATGTTCATCATTAATACCTGTTGAATATTGTATAGGCATATAATATCCTGCAAAAGATTCCATCTTTGCACCTAATTCTTCATGAAATTTTGTAAAAGCTGTCCTTTTCATTTTATATTTTTTATTTTTTATGAGTATTATAAAACAAGAAGCTTAGCATTTGTCTGTAATGTTCGATTCCTTCATTCCTATAGCTATCAAAATGCTTGTTTTATTATACTTAACCTTGTTAATATTTTTTTTCGGAACAAAAATATAAATTAATTTTGATTAAAGGTTTATATTATTATAGGTTTTTAATAATTTAAATAAAAAAATAAAACTTATTC
>JAGGUV010000170.1 GCA_021158345.1 Bacteroidales bacterium | reverse complement strand
GTGTAAATGCCAGTCCTGAACAAGCTCAGGAAATGCATGCTTTTATCCGTTCGCTTATTGCTGAAAAATATGGCGATGATGTTGCTCAGGAGATTTCTATTTTGTATGGTGGCAGTTGCAAGCCCTCAAATGCTAAACAACTTTTCGCTAATCTTGATGTAGATGGTGGCCTGATTGGCGGCGCTTCTCTTAAAGCTGATGATTTTTTTGAGATTATTAAGTCATTTTAATTTAAGATTTGAGATTTTAGATTTAAAACCCGTAGCACGAGAGAAATTTGTACTACGGGAATATCCTGTAGTACGGCTTCAAGTCCGTGCTACAGGTCTGATAAAAGATTAACGATTTATGATTTAAGAAGATAAATAATGATTTAAGATTGCTGATTAACGATTTATGATTTATGAAGATGAAAAATAAAAGTAATTAATTTTTTAATATATTTTTCAGAAGGATACTTTTTGATTAATAGAAAGGAAAGTTAAACAGAATATCGAAAAAAAAATCAAAAATCTTAAATCGTTAATCCTTGTTCTGAGATCAAAAAAAAAACGATTAAGGATTAACGATTTTTGAATTGAGAAGAAAAAATAAATTGATTTAAAATGGGAAAGATGAATAAATCTGAATTAGAAGAACGATTGATAAATTTTGCTGTACTTATTATTGATATAGTGAATGAAATGCCAAATACAAAAGCGGGGAATCATTTATCTGGTCAACTGGTTCGTTCCGGTACTTCACCTGCATTAAATTACGGAGAAGCTCAAAGTGGAGAATCAAGAAAAGATTTTATTCATAAAATAAAAATTGTACTGAAAGAATTAAGAGAGACATTCGTATGTCTAAAAATTATTTATAAAGCAAATCTTTACAAATCTGAAAAAAAAATTCAAATTGTTTTGAAAGAAAATAATGAATTAATATCAATCTTTGTAAAGAGTGTTGAAACAGCTCAAAAAAATATGGAAAAGATATCTTAATGAGTATTAATAAATAATTTTATCGAATATCGAAAAAAAAATCAAAAATCGTTAATCCTTGTTCTGAGATCAAAAGAAAATGATTTAAGAACAAGGATTAACGATTTATGAATTGAGAAGAGAGAAAATGATTTAAGAATAAAGATTAACGATTTATGATTTAAGAAGATAGAGATGATTTAAGAAGAAGGATTAACGATTTTTGATTTGAGAAAAAAAATGAGCAGGTCTTTATTAGAGGAAAGTGCAAGTCAAGAAAAAAAATAAACGAGTGAAAAGTATAAAATATTTGTTTTTGTTTCTGCTGATTGTTTCAGTGAACACACATGGTTTTTCTCAGAAAAATAAACATTTTTCTACTGACCATGATGTATTTATTAATCAAATCGACAGTGTGTTTTCTTCACGCAAGAGCAAGTATTATAAGGACAAGGCTGAAAAATTATTACCCGGATTTAAGGATATATGGAATAATAACGCAATAATTTTAAAGATAAAGGATAAGATAATTGAAAATTCTAATCTTATGTTAGATAATAAAATGAGTATCTTTCCATATTTCTATGATTATTTTTTATTAACACTCAAAATTGCCCAAACAAATCATTCTCAAAATAGTTTTCTTATCTGGCAGTCAAGTTTGAAAAAATTGATTGAAGGGGAGAAGAAAAAAGTCTTTTTACAACATCTGAAAAAAATTAATAATCTTTTTGATGAAAATATTTTATACAAAACAAACTTGTTAGTATGGAAAACCTCGAATAAGAATTTTAAATTTAAATATGACTCTGTATTAAAAATAAAATTTAATACAACAAATCTAATTTGTAAATCAGGAAGAGGAAAGGACAGCATTATTAATACACGGGGAATATTTTTTCCTTTGTCGGATAAATGGATAGGTAATAAAGGAAAGGCTTTATATGATGGAGATGCCTTTCATAAATCTAAAATATATGTTGTTATCAATGATTATAAAATATCATTAAAACAATCACGATATTATGCTGATTCGGTTTTGTATTACAATGAAAATTTATTTAGCAACCCATTGTTAGGAAGATTTGAAAACAAAGTCTATTCATCGAAAAATGACAGGAGATTTCCTGTTTTTGAGGCTTATGACAAAAAAGTAACCATTAAATCTGTTTTCCCTGATATTAGCTATTCAGGTGGATTTTCTATGCAGGGGAATAAAATAATCGGGTTTAGCACCAATGATGTTACTGCTAAAATTATTTTATTTAAAAATAATCGGGAAAAAGCTATTTTCAAGTCCAGAACTTTTATTATTAGCAGTGATAAAATATCCTCTTCAAAAGCTTCTGTAATTTTATATCTTGATAATAATAATGACTCTATATTTCATCCCTGTTTATTTATGAAATATAATAATATCAATAAAGAAATTTCATTGTTAAGGTATGGAAAAGGATTATCAAGTGGACCTTTTTATGATTCGTATCATAATCTTGAAATATTTTGTGAGTCTATGTTTTGGAAGATTAATGAGCCTGAAATAAATATGAAAATGAAAATTGGGCTGAGTCGTGAAAGCAAGGCTGATTTTGAATCTGTTAACAGTTTTTATAAAAATAAATATTATAGTCTTCAGGGACTTGACGCACTTAATCCACTTGTAACAATTAAAAATTTTGCTAAAGGAGCGAATTTTGAATATTTTTATTTACAGGAGCTTGTTGATTATATGAATAAACCTAAAGCTCAGGTTGAAGCATTGGTGGTAAGACTTGCAAATCTTGGGTTTTTGATTTATGATTCTGCTGATAAAAAATTTATTGTTAAAGATAAACTCTATCATTATATCGATTCTGAAAACGGAAAAGTTGACTATGATGTTATTAGTTTTAAATCTGTTGTGAAAAATCAATCTAATGCTGTTCTTAATCTAAAAAATAATAATTTAAAAATAATGGGAGTTTCTGTTGTTTCCCTTAGCGATGTACAGAATGTTTATATTTTCCCTGAAAATTCTGAAATTTCTGTAAATAAAGACCTTAACTTTGTGTTTACAGGCAGAGTTCACGCAGGATTATTCGATTTTTATGCCAATGAATGTTCCTTTGAATATGATAGTTTTAGGCTTAGTCTTCCTACTGTTGATTCATTGAAATTTTCTGTTCATAGAAGGAAAAAAGATAAAAATGGATTTTCTCCTTTTGTGAAAGTTAAATCAGTTATATCTGATATTAATGGAGAGCTTTTGATTGATAGAGCTGATAATAAATCAGGGTTGAAATCTTTACCTCAATATCCTGTTTTTATTGCCAATAAAAATTCTTATGTTTATTTCGATTCTAAATCTATTGAAAACGGTGTGTATAAAAAAGATAAGTTTTATTATGAGATTTTTCCTTTTGCTATGGACAGCCTATTGACATTTACTACAGATGGTTTGTCTTTTGATGGCTCATTATTTTCAGCAGGGATTTTTCCTCCTATTAATACACCTCTCAAAGTGCAAGACGATTATTCTTTGGGTATTGAAACAACAACGCCTAAAAGCGGATTGCCTATTTATGATTCCTTAGGAGTCTATTTTAATGAAATTTCATTAAGCAATAAAGGTTTTAAAGGAAATGGCAAAATTAATTTTTTGTCATCATATGCTATTGCAGATACTATAAATTTTTATCCTGATTCATTAATTGCTATAGCTGATACTTTTAAAATTAAAGAATTTGTTGAAAAACCTCTTGAATTTCCTGAAGCTTCTGCGCAAAATGTTTTTATCAAATGGCAGCCCCAAAAAGATATAATGTGTATTGAAAATAATAAAAAACCGTTTAAGCTTTTTAAGGATAAAACCGATTTTAGCGGTAAATTACTTTTAACATCATCAAAACTCAAAGGCTCAGGAAAATTAACATTCAAAGATGTTGAATTTTATTCTAATCAATATAAATTCAAACATTTATCTTTTGAATCAGATACTACCGATTTTAATATTAATGCTTTTGATAAATCAGGCATGGTTTTTAAATCTCATGTTTATAAAACAAACATTGATTTTGAAACAAATACCGGCGTATTTCAAACCGGTGTTAATGATATGAAAATTGATTTTAGCGTTAATAAATTTTATGCTTTTATGAATAAATTTATTTGGCATATTGATAAAGATGAAATTGAACTGTTTAATGATTTTGCCATTAAAAATAATCAACTCAATACTTTGAGTAAGAGAGAACTCATTGATGTCGATTTTAAAGATTTTGGCTTTTTGTCTTATGCGCCTGACAAAGATTCACTTCGATTTTATTCTTCTAATGCTGTATATAATTTTAAGGATAATATTATTGAAGCCAATGATGTAAAATATATTAGAGTTGCTGATGCAGCAGTTTTTCCTGAAAATAATAAAGTTGTCATCAATAAAACAGGAGATATTAAAACTCTTTCTAATGCTTCTCTTATTGCTAATGTTAAAAATAAATATTTTCAGATTGATGATGCTGAAATTAATATATCTTCAAGGAAAAAATATTCTGCTAAAGGATATTATAATTATTTTTGTGAAGAGCAACCCGGTTTAATTCAAAAAATTTATTTTAATGATATTAATGTTGATGCAGAAAATAATACTTATGCTCTTAGTAAAATATCTGATTCTACAGAATTTAGTTTAAATCCGCATTTTCAGTTTTACGGAAATGTGATACTTAATGCTAAAAATAAATATTTGAATTTTGATGGATATTTTAAATTAAATGATAAGTGTAATTATTCAGAGAATTCATGGGTGAAATTTAATTCAGATATTAACCCTGAGAATATTTATTTCCCTCTTGACAGTGTGGCAAAAAATAATAAAAATTATGATGTATATGCAGGATTGTTTTTTTCAAAAAAATATAAAAATATTTATCCTGCTATTCTAAATAAACCTTATTCTCCTGATGATATTAAAATTTTCTCTTCTTGTGGTAGCATACGCTTTAATAAAAAAAATAATTCCTATGAAATTGCTGATAAAGACAGACTTAAATTTAATAGACAATCGGGAAATTATCTATCCATTGATCAGAAAAAATGTATTTTAAAAGGAGAAGGAAATATTAATTTATGTGATAAAAAAGGTATTGTTAACATTAAAACTTTAGGTTCTTTTAATCATTATATTATTCCTGATTCCACTGACTTTGATTTATCTTTGTTTATTGATTTCCCATTTTCTGATAAGGCTATGGATATTATTTATGACAGTCTTAAAATTGCAAATTTAAAAGGTGTTAATCTTTCTGATAAATTTTATGTAAATAATTTAAGTAAAATTGTAGATGCTAACACTCTTAGTCAGATGAAGACTGAGGTGTCATTATACGGTGCCTATAAAAAAGTTCCTGCTGCGCTCCAAAAAAGTTTTGTTATTTCAAAAGCAAAATTTGTGTGGAACAAAATTTTAAAATCATACATATCATATGGACAAGTTGGTATTACTATTTTTAATGGAAAACAAATAAACAAATATGTTGATGCAATAATTGAGATTGCACCTAAATCAAGAGGAAACATGATTACTATTTATTTGTCTCTTAATAAAAGGCAATGGGTGATGTTCTCGTATTATAATAATCTTATGCAGGCAGTATCGTCAAATATTAATTTTAATAATGTTTTAATAGGTATAAAACCTAACAAAAGAGTTTTTAAAGATAAAGAATCAGGCAATGAATATGAGTATATTATCTCAACAACTCGAAAAAAAAATAATTTTATTAGAAAAATAAATGCAGTTTATAATAAAAATTAATTTATAATGTTTTATTTTAAACAAAAAAAAATTATTTTTGTTAAGAATTATAAAATTAAATAAAGGAAAATATAAAATATTTATAAAAATTATTACTGATGAAATTTATTGTATCAAGTTCATTATTATTAAAAAATCTACAATCAATAGTTGGAGTTATTAAACAAAATAATACATTGCCAATTCTTGACGATTTTTTATTTGAAGTAAAGGAGGAAGAATTAAAAGTAACAGCTTCTGACTTAGAAACAACAATGAATGTTACTTTGCCTTTAACAAAGGTAGAAGGTACAGGCTCTGTTGCAATTCCTGCCAGAATTTTAATGGATACTCTTAAAACTTTTGCTGATATTCCGTTAACATTTATTATTGATGATGAGAAATTAGATATTGAAATTATTGCTGGAGAGGGTAAATATAAGTTGACAGGACACAACAAAGACGAATATCCTAATTTACCTGAATTGGGTGATACTTCATCATTTATTATTAGCTCCTCAGTATTGGTTGATGCTATTAGTAAAACAATTTTTGCTACAGGTAATGATGAGTTACGACCTGTTATGTCAGGTGTCTTCTGTCAAATTTCTGAAGATAATATTATTTTTGTTGCCACTGATGCTCATAAATTAGTTTGTTTTAAAAGAAATGATATTAAAACAGACCAACCTTCTTCGTTTATTTTTCCTAAAAAACCTTTGAATCAACTTAAAGGCGTTCTCAGTGGTCTGGATGATGATGTGAAAATTGAATATGATGATACAAATGCTTTCTTCTCTTTTGGAAACATTAATCTTTTTTGTAGATTAATTGACGGACATTATCCAAATTATGAGGCTGTTATCCCTACAAATAATGAAAATATCTTACATGTTGACAGAATTCAGTTTCTTAATTCTTTGAAACGTGTTTCTATCTTTGCTAACCAATCTACTCATCAGGTTCGCCTTAATATCAGCGGACAGGAATTAGTGCTTTCTGCTGAGGATATTGATTTTTCTAACGAAGCTAAAGAAAGAATGTCGTGCAATTATCAAGGTGAGGATATTGAAATAGGTTTTAATTCAAAATTTTTGTTGGAAATGGTAAATAATGTTGATTGTGAAGAAATTACACTTGAAATGTCTTCTCCTAACCGTGCAGGAATTATTAAACCTGTTGATGATAATGAAAACGAGGATATTTTAATGCTTGTTATGCCTGTAATTTTAAATTAATTGAAATTATCTGATATTTTTTATTGATTAAGAGTTGCCAACTTTAAAATATGGTTGGCAACTTTTTTTATGATTATTATTCCATTTTTTATTCAAACGAAATCTTATTTAAATAAAACACAGTACGTCTTGTTTTGCCTTTATAATTCCGGTTTTTAATTTTTTGATATCCTGATGTGATGAAATAATTTTTATACCAGTATTTGATGTTATCGTTATAATCCGAAAGTACTTTATCGTTTTCATAAAGATTTTCAATATTAGTTTGCCCCTGGTCTTGAATTTCAGGATCATTACTGATTATCTTATAGAATATGGATTTATTATAAGCGTAAACAAGTATTGGAATATTATCGTCAAAAAATAATTCAACTCTTTTTTGTAAATCAAAGGAAGTGATATTTTGCATATTAAAACTATCGTCCCATAAAAGATTCCCGGCTTTATCAAAACAAGTAATAATTGCGTTTGTATAATTATATCCGTCAAAAACAGTATAATAGCGTGTGTTTGGTCTTCCGTAATAATCGTAATAATAATAAGTTTCAGTATGATATTCAGGGTAATATAATTCTAATAATAAATAAAATTTATCGTTATTCTGAACAATATCATGTATCAACAATTTATAATCGTACGACAGCTCTTTGCCTTTTGCTTTTTTTGATTTTGCTCTTCCCTTTATTTTTAAAGCTCTGTTTTTTGAATAATTATTATAAAAATTCTTTAGTTCTGAAAAATTATAAAAATTTAAATATTGAGGTTTATCATTATCTAAAGTTGTGATAAATAAACCAACAGATTCTTCCTGAAAATCATTAAATACAGGATTTGCTTTTTTGCCTTTAACAGCATTATTATATGTTCCGATTATTATTTTTTTATCAGAATCTAATGTTAAGATTTTAGCATAGTTTAATTTCCTTTTATTGTCTGATGATGTTAATTTTATTTCTTCATAATTATTTACATTTTTGCTAAATGTATTAATATATAAAGCATTTTTATCTTTCGGGATAAAATTTTTATACACAACATACATATTTTTATCATGCACGGATTTTTGCATGCTTTGTACGAAAGTCTGTCCTTTAAATTTTTTGCTTATTTTTTCATTTGTTGCTGTATTAAGGTCGATTTTAAAAAGTGCAGGTTGATATTTTACAACATTTATACCGGTTATTGCAGGCAGCAGAGTAAAAGTAAGAAATCCCTGGAGAATGCGACTGCTTGTGCTCGGCTTTATTTTGCCGCCTAAAAATGCTTTTTTATTATAGACTTTAAAATAATCAATTATTACTTCTTCCGAAATTTTTGTGTTTAAAGATGTTACTTTTCTTTCAATAATATTCAAAGATATTATCTGGATATTGTTTTTTGATTTTTTAAAATGCTCATCAAATAATAAAATGTAAAGATTATTATCATCAGTATCCATTCCCTTAAAATCCATTCGTTTATCAATAATAATTTCTTTAGACCATATTTCTTTTAAATTAATATTATAAAATTTTAAAGACCACATTTTTTGTTTTGAGTGTTCTGATTCACCTGATCTGCAAAATTGAAGAACACCTTTTTCCCCGAAAGGAATTACCCTGAATTTGTCATTTCTTGTTTTTAGCCCGGTTTCAACTCTTAACAACTCTTCTTGAAAATCTGTTGTATCATTTGATATTGTGTCATTTACCTCTGTACCAAATGATAGACTAATGGAAAAAACAAAAAATGATATAATTATATGTTTTAGATGTTTCATTTGTCAATATTTCTTTTTTACAAAGTAATAAAATAAAAAAGAGGTTAGCAAAAAAATATTTTAATACTAACCTCTTTCACAGATGAAAATTATTTTTTATCTAAAAATAATAAGTTTTTTAGCAACAGATTTATTATTACTGTTTGTTAATCTGATAAAATAAAATCCGTTTTTCAATGAAGATACATCAATTTTTTGATGATTATCATCAATTGTATTTTGAATAAGAATTTCACCGGTTAAATTAAAAATGCTTAATTTATTATAAGAATTATCTTTAAAATCAATGTTTATGAAATTTCTTGCAGGTATAGGATATACATTGCAAATTTTATTGAAATTGTCATTAATTCCAAGATTGTCATAAGCTAAAATCTGAATATTGTCCACTTCCCATGTAGCGCCATCACTGTCTGTTGAAGTATATTTGAAAGCTATGTAAACATTTTCACCGCTATAAGAAGACACATCAATACTTCCTGAAGGAGTCCAAGACCAGCCACCGCCGGATAATTCAGCTTCAAGTGTTGTCCATGTAGCAGTATTTGGATCGTTTGTCCCATCATAATCAACAGATATCAGAACTTCTAAATCAGCACCTGAATAATTTTTAGCTGTTTCAAATAATAACTTAACATTATCAAAAGAATTAAAATTTAAAGCAGGAGAAATAAGCCAGTCTTCATTAGCATGGTTACCACCTTCATAACCGCTCATTTGCGCACATGGAGTACCTCCAATTCCGTAAGAGTTATCTCTTGACCAAACCTGATCGCCAATAACGCTGTAAGCAGTCCACTCGCCCCAACTTTCGTCGAAATTTTCTGAATTTAGAATAGTAATATCAGGAATAGTTGTTGAAGCTGAAGGTGCTGTTCCATCAGTTTTATAATCAATATCAGAGCCTGAATTTGTGTAAGGGAAAATTTTAAAATAATATGTTTTTCCCTGTGTTAGATTGTCAAAAGAATGATTTTTGACACCATAAGTTACATTAACAGAAGCATAACCATCAGTGAGGTCATTGTCATCTTCAACCGGAGTGCCGTCAATAGGAGATTCTATATCTGATGTTTCTTTTCCAATAATTAAATAAGCCAAAGGAAGCTGCTCTCCTGTGGCATCATCCCAAGAAAGATCTATTGAGAAATTATTAGCAACAGCATTAAAATTTTCAGGATAATTTGTTGGTTCAGGATTAATTGAGCCACCACTTACCCATGCAACATTATCAATACTAACCTGACCTGCTGAATTATTGGCTTGTACAAAATCTATTACAAAATCTCCGGGTATGTTTACATTTATATCTCCGGAATTTTTAATAACTCCTTGCTCATCAGAAGTAGTAACTGTTGCTACAAGAATTGAATTGACATAAACTTCAAGATTAACAGCAGTTGAGAAAGCCTGCATATAATCGAAATTTAAAGTAAGACAACCGCCTGAAATTGTTCCTGATTTAATTTCTGCAATAGGATCACGACCTTTGCCAAGGCAAGGTGTTTCGTCATTGATAGGTTGGTCGCCTCTGCATTGCCAGTATGTCCATGTTGAGCCATCCTGTCCTGTAAATGTTCCGTCTTTGTATGAATTTCCTGTTTCAGGATAATTTACAAATGTTTCTAACCCATCTGCATAAATATTTGTACTTGCAAAAATTAAAAGTACGAGTAAAATTTTTTTCATTTTTTTATGGTTTTTTATAATTATTTAAGTGAAAATGAAGGAGCTAAATTGCTCCTTCATTTTAATATTATGATTTTACTTCAGCAAAACTTTTTTTGTATAATATTTACTTGATTTAATGTCAATAAGTTTAATAAAGTAAATTCCTTTTTTATATTGAGATAAATCAAATTCTGTAATATTATTATTTAAAGAAGATTTATAAATCAATTCTCCTATTAACGAATAAATATATATTTCTTTATTATTGTTATCATTATTTATTTTAATAATGAATTTGCCATTGTTAGGATTAGGATAAATGGTAAAGCTATTTGATTTATTATTATCGTTAATTCCATCATAAATAACACTAATATAATCTGTTATTGTTTTAGTGTCAGTGCCGAAATCATTAGTAACAGTAAGTGTAACATCAAATAAACCCAGATTATTGTAAAGAATACCTGAAGGATTTTGTACTGTAGAAGTTTCAGGAGTAGCACCTTCAAAAGTCCATGCCCATGATGTTGGTGTGCCTGTTGATAAATCTGTAAAATCAATAGAAGTACCAAGTTCAACAGCAGTATCACTGGCAACAAAATCAGCTACAGGGGGATAATCAACAATAATATAATCGGTCATTACCAAAGTGCTATCGCCATTATCATTTGAAACAGTTAATGTAACATCATAAACACCTTGAGTATTGTAAGTAATAACAGGGTTTTGTTCTGTAGAAGTTTCAGGAGTTCCGCCTTCAAAAGACCATAGCCATGACGTGGGG
>JAGGUV010000004.1 GCA_021158345.1 Bacteroidales bacterium | reverse complement strand
CGAATTTAGCGGATTTAACGGATTTATTTTGTCAACGTTATGGGCTAAGTAACCATTTCCAAACGGGTAATATTTTAATTTTTGTTGAGTTTATTTCGATTGTATCCTCAAAATCGTAAGTCAAAATCAGGCTTTCAGGTATTTGATAGGCTTGTATAGCTTCTATTAATCCGGCATATTCCCATTGTTCATTATCCCGGTCAATCCGGTAGCTAACCTGAATTGCTTCAACTATTTTTAATCCTTCTTTAAGAATAAAATCACATTCATTTTTACCTGCAAAATAATATACATCTTTTCCTCGTCTTAACAATTCGAGATAAACCATGTTTTCCAGTATCCGCCCTTTATTTTTCGAAAAGGAAAAACCTATTCTGTTAGCAAATCCCGCATCAATGGAATAGACCTTTTTTGAACTCATAATTTGTTTTTTTACCGAAAAATCAAATTTCTTCAAATAAAAAAACAGGTATGACTGTGTGTAATAAAAAAGATAATCTTTTATTGAACTTAGGCTTTTAACACCTGATATTTTTTGTAAGGTAGTATAAGAGAAAATCTTACCAATATTTGCGGCAAAAAATAATCCTATTTGTTTAATTTCATCAACTTGCGACAAATGATAACGGGCAATGATATCTCTGTAAAGTATATCTTGAAAATATGAATTTATTAATTCCAAATCCTGTTCTTTGATAACAAGAGGGAAACCACCGAATTTAAGATAGGAATTAAAATCTTTAATTATCAACGCCTTTGTTTTGGTTGTCATCCGTTGAAGTTCGTAATCTTTACTGTTGAGCCTGAGAAATTCTTTAAATGAGAACGGAAATAACTCAATTATTTTATTACGACCTGTAAGACTTGTTGATATTTCGGAACTAAGTAAATTGGCATTAGAACCAGTAACATACACCTTGATGTCCTGTTCATACATCCTGTTGACAAATTTCTCCCAGTTTTTTACGTTTTGAATTTCATCGAGAAATAAAACCGGTTCTTTTCCATATTCTTCCAAATGAAGTTTATATATTTCATCTAAAACAGAAACATCAGCAGGAATACGTTCATCATCGAAATTAAAATAACAATAGTCAGAATCCGACAGTTGCATACGTTGCTTTATCAAAAACAACAATGAAGATTTACCACAACGTCTCACGCCGGTAATAACAACTATCTGCGATGTTTTTATGTAGGTTTCCAAAGGAATATCCCGCTCAATCAGACCTGATTTAACGGAAAACACTTCCTTTTGATCTAAGATTATTTCTTTTAGACGTTCTTTATTCATTCTTTGTTCTTTCGTTTAAAACGAATGATTTGCATTCTTATTGTTCTTTTGGGACGAAAGGTTTATAGGTAAAAGAAAATTGTCATCGTCCCGATAACTATCGTCCCGATAACTATCGGGATTAGCACTAATTATTTTATGTGGTTTTGATAAGGCAGTTTCGGTCGTGCCCCTCCCTCGCAGAGTCATACTACTATTAAAATTTTCTGTTGGTTTCGCCAAGTCTCTAAGTCACCTTGTCTTTGAGACGCCCAGTCGTTATTTCTCTTTCTCCAGGTACTTAATTGGTATATTTATCAGTATAGATTGTCCGATATTGTCAATGCTAATGACAACCTTTTTTTTACCTTTAAAGTCAACGAGTTTGCCTTTTAGTCCAATGAAAGGACCTGCTTTAACGATTATATTATCACCTTTATTAATATTTTCACAAGTAACTTCGAGGTCAGGGTCGTTATCCACGGCAAGTTTCAGAGTTTCAATCTGTTTGTCGGGGATAATAGCGGCTTTTCCTTCAAAGCAAATATAACGTGAGACGCCTTGAACGTTTAAGACATCAAAATAGTTTTTTTCATTTATCCTGACAAAGAGATAAGAATTTATAAGAGGTACTTCAACCCATTTTTTTCTGTCGCTCCACTTTCTCAATTTTTTCTGTAAAGGGAGATATGCTTCAATGTTAATCTCCTCAAGACTCTCAAGGACTCTTTTTTCAGAACGAGGGTGGGTGTAGATGGCGTACCAGGATTTTGGGGGGTTAGTCAAATTGTTTGTTGTTCTTTTAAATTAATATTTGGTGTTAAGTTAAAGAGTTTGCTTCGGCTACGCCTCGCAAAGTCGTATCTTTTAAATTAGTTAGGGATTTAGATTCGCCTCGCAAAGTCGTATCTTTTAAATTAGTTAGGGATTCGGATTCGCCTCGCAAAATTGTATCTTTTAAATTATTTTTCAAGGGTTAGTTATAGAGTTTCTAAATATTAATTTGTAATATTTTGCGAGCCAAAGGCGAAGCAATCTCATTACTTATTTCCTTAAACTTCATTATATAAATCTTTCCATTCAGGATTTACACTTTCAATTAGTTTTACTTTTTTAGCCCTCGAACCAGCTTTTAGTTGTTTTTCTCTGTCACGCGCTGTTATAATGCTGTTGAACTCTTCAAAATATACTAGTTTATCAACATTTATCCTGTGAAATAAGATTTGAGGCGATTACCAAGAAACATTTTACCATAATATGTTTTAAGATATTTTTCACGTTTAGTTGCATCTTGTTGATTTTTGCATCCCTCAAAATAAATTAATTCAAAAGGCCTTCTATTTTTTGTTGATTGTACTTGTCCTTTTTGGTGAGCCTCAAATCTTGATGGCAAATCTTTAGTATATCCAGTATACTTTTTACCATCTTTTAAACTTTTAAGTATTAAGTACATAAACCCAATAATAATTTTCAAAAAAATTTGCCATCATTTCACTGGATTAATATCTCGCTGTGAAAGCATTTTTGTATTTTTTAGTTTTGTGACTTTCTATTCTATGTTTTAATTCACTTGTAACTCCTGTATATATCACTCCATCTTTTTTGTTTGCCACAATATAAATCCAGGCTTTCAATGTAGTATTTTTGGTTTTGTAAAATTGAATTTTAGGAGTTTGCTTCGGCTACGCCTCGCAAAATCGTATCTTTTAAATTAGTTAGGGATTTAGATTCGCCTCGCAAAATCTTACCTTTTAAATTAGTTAGATATTCTTCCCCTACTTTAGCCTTCCGATAGCTATCGGAAAGCCTTTAAACTTTAAACTTTATCCTTTAGCCTTATCTTTTAGTTTTTCCACAACAGAAACATCTTCTCGTCTTTGTTATTTTTTATGTATTCGTCAAATTCTGTTTTGTTGAAAATAATGTATCTGATTTTTCTTTTTATAAGTTTTTCGGCTTTATCAATAAGTTTATTTAAATATTCTTTATTGATTTTATCAGCAATAAATAACAGGTCAATAATTTTATTATTTTTTCCTTTGGCAAAATCGCCTGTAACAAATACAGCAATAATTTTACCTAATTTCATTATCACTTCATCAATAATTTGGTCAAAGCCAATTTGTTTAAGGACAATATTATGAATATCATTATAAAGAGGGTGCTTAGTGTTTGCTCTGAAATATTTTTTATTTCCTTCTATTTCTGTTGATAAAAGGTTAGCTTCTTCAAATCTGTCTAATTCCTGACGGATAGAGTTAGTGGATACATCAAACTCTTTGGCAAGGCTTCTCAAATAAGATTTGTTGTCAGAGTTCAGAAAAAATTTAAGGATAATTTTTAATCTTGTCTTAGATGTTATAAGTGCATTAAGCATTTTATGTAGGGGAATTGGTTTCTTTGGAAAAAATAAGATATTTATACAGCTTCGCCCCGTCAGTCACATTGGTGATTAACAAGGGAATAAACATATTGACATTCTAAGTAATTGAACATCAATATTGAGTAACAAAAATACTCATTAAAGATTAAGAAAGCAAGTTTTTTTTAAAAAAAATTTAAAAAATATGTATTTATAGATATATTTTTATCATACATACTGTTTTGGAGGATATTCGCCGGGGTTTATTTATTATCCGTGAAAAAGATAAAAAAGTACTTACTATAACTATTGAAAGTAAAAAATTTTATTCATAAAACAGGGTTATATTAACCCGCTTTATTCATACCAAAACGAAGTGAATTGTATGAATGTGTGATAGATAGTGGGGTGCAAAGCGGAAAACCCCGATTTAGTAATACTCAAATTTGGGGTTAATGAAATTCCCAAATTTGTTGGTATTACTTAATCGTAGAAAATTAATGAATTTTCAGGGTTAAGAAACGATTTAGCGAGTGATACAGGTTTATAACGCTTACATCATGCTTGTATATTCAGGAAACATTTTTTTTTCTTTTTTGGAAATTTAAAGATATTGTTAGAAGTTTATATACGTCTTTCAGAAGTCACCATTTTAATTTTTTTTTCTTATTGATAAAGGGTTATACCACGAATTTAGTGGAATATTGACAAATGCGAAAATGATAAAATGCTTAAATGCAAAAATACAAAAACAGTTCTGATACAAAAACAAAATATTGTCTATAATAAATCCTTCATTAACTGATATTTAATTGTTTTGAAACATTTAAGCATTTAGACATTTAAGCATTTAAGCATTATAAGTAAGCTGTTTGATAGAATCACAGAAAAATTATTTTCCATTAAAATAACAGTAGAACCTGATAAAGAAAAGGGGGATTATTACGGACATTATTAATCCGAAAAGTACAGGTAGAAAAGTATCGTGTTTATACAATTATGATGTTTAATTGTTGAACCTCCATGATATGCCATATTTTATTATCCTGTCCTGTAACGGATAATGAGGTACTGAATAATAATTATAGCCAAACAAGCCTTGATTGATATGCTGGTATTTAATAAAAAATCGTGTCCTTTTAATTTTAAAATTTAAGAAGAAATCAATATAAACATAATCTTTTATTTCTTTTTCATCCTGCAAATAAAATGAACTTAATGCAGGTGAATATGCATCAGCATAATAGCTGCTATGATAATTTATATCCACACCTGTTTGTGTTGATAAATGGCCTTTAAAAAAATCATGATTATATAATAATGAAATATTTGCAAGAATTTCAGGTAATCTTAAAATGTCATTTTCCGAAATATTCTGATAAACTATTGAATTTAAAAAGTTTACTTTTTTTATTTTGAAATTATTGTATAAATATGCTTTAATAACAGACAGCTTATTATTATATTGAGCAGGTTCACGTACATTATTCAAGTAAACAAAATTTTTAATATTGTAGTATTCAATGCCTGTTTCAATAATTTTATTTTTAAATGATATATTTCCTGAAAGAGTGCTTATTTTATTGAAATTATTTGCCCATTGATAATGATTAGAATTGTAAGTATTATAAAAATATGGAACATCTTGTTTTGTATAATTTAATTTTAAGATGAATTTATTTTTTTGTTTTTTGTTTAGATATTGAATTATTTCATTTTTTATTGAGATATCTTTATCATTATAATCGCCAAATAAATATTTCAATTGATTATTTATTAATGTATATGTTTTATAAAAATATAAAGAAATATCCGATGATGGTATGTACTGAATAAAATATTTGGTTTTATAATTTTCAGCATCAGAGAATTCTGATAATTCCAAATATTTATGTTCTAAATTTAATGATAAAGAAAGATTTATAATTTTCTGTCTTTGAAATGAGTTCAGAAAAGTTATTTTATTGTCATAAGATATTATTTTAATTTTATCATAAGTGTAAAGACTATCTTTATAAATTGCGGGATAAAAACTAACCCCCGGCTCATTGTCGGTATATTTTAATGATTGATTATTATACTTAAAAGAATGGATTATTTTAGATGTCAGATGATTTCTATTCTGCATACTAAGAGAATCTTGTTTTTTATTAAATTTATAATACTGTTTAAAAAAATAAGAATTATTTATTAAACGATTTTCAGCTTTATCAAGATTTACTGTTATTAATTTCCTATCGGTTTCAATATTTTTTTCAAAAACACTGTCGTATTTAATGCCACCATTTTCTATATTTTCAAGTGAATTATGAATATAATTCCCAATAATTCCATATTTTTTGTTTTTGGTAAAATAATTGACAATAAGTGCCACATTAGAATTTTTTGCTTTTTGGTTTTTATAATTTCCAAAAGAGTTAATAATATTTCCATTAATACCGATTGTTAACCCTCTCTTAATCTGTTGTGAATGAATCACTCTAAAATTTTGTTCTTTTTTTTCATTTTTACCGCCTTGCGAGAAAAAAATGTTAGTATATGGAGAAAGTAACTGATAGTATTTTATATTATTGTTATTAAATAAATAAGGATCACGGGAATGAATGCCAAAATCAAAACCAAAAATTTTATTATTGTCATACACCAAATTTCTGCTTGCAAGACCAATATTACCAAGACTTGCATAAAATTTTCCTTTTTTTGACAAAGCATCATATCTTTGAAAGTCATCAAGGATTGTATCAAGAATATTAAGTTTTATTGTGTCTGAAGAAAAATCCTTTTGATAATAATAAAATACTGAAGCAGAATCCGTTTTATTAATATTTTGGTTAAAAGCATAAGGTAGGATGCTAATCATAAAAAATATAATAAGAGATAATTTTTTAATCATCATAGAATGTTTAAAGAAAAGGTCAAAAGTACAGAATAAAAGGAAAAGAAAAAAACAAAGGCAAAAAAAAATCCCGGTAAAATAAATTACCGGGATTAAATAAGTATTTGGCGACTACCTACTTTCCCACAAATAAATGCAGTATCATCGGCGCTAGTGGGCTTAACTTCTCTGTTCGGAATGGGAAGAGGTGAACACCACCGCTATAGTCACCATAAAATCTTT
>JAGGUV010000111.1 GCA_021158345.1 Bacteroidales bacterium | reverse complement strand
TATTAATTGTTTTATAATAATTTCCGTCAATAATAATATTTTTTTCTTCAACAATTATTTGTCCTAAAGAATTAAATATTTTTAAATTAATAAAATCTTTTTTCTTTGAATTTATTTTAAGATTAAAGCTTCCATTATTAGGATTTGGATAAATATTAATGTTAGAGTTAGAATATTTATTAATACCAACAGTATTTTCAACAAGAATATTAAGAGAATCGGAGAACATACTTTCGCCGCAATTATTCAAAGCTTTTACTTTAAGAGAAGCAATTCCTGAGAATCCTCCATTCCAGTTAACTGTTGACTGAACGGAATCAGGTATTAAAACACCTGCCTCTTCAGGTAAAAGCATCCACGAATAAGAGGTTGCATTAGCAGCGCCATTAATAAAGTATTCAGAAGTATTAGTGTAAGCCAAATCAACAGTATCAGGACCTTGAGGTTTTTCAGGTATAGCAGGTAAAAGATCAAAAGATAGAATTAAACTATCTGATACGTCAGAGCAAGGTTCAAAACCTGAAGCCAAAACATTTAACTGGGCAGAACCATTAATGATATCTTGTTCTCCCGGTGTATAACTAGGATTCAATAAAGAAGTATCATTAAAAACACCATCACCTGAAGTTGTCCAGGCTATTGACGAATAGTTTGTAGCAGTAGAATTAACAATATAAAACGAAAGTCCTTCACAAATAGAAGTATCATTGCCTGCATAAACAGTAGCAGCAGGTATTATTGCAAGTATCATGTCGTCGGTAATAGTATTACCCTGAAGATTAGAAGCAGCAAGTGTTAATGTAACAGAGCCGGTTTCAATATCATTAACACCGGGTGTATATGTTGCATTTGGATCTGTGCTGTCATCAAAAGTTCCGTCACCTGATGTTGTCCAATTAACAGAGATGCTGTTTTCGGAGGTTCCTGATAAAGTATAAGAAGAGCCTTCACAAATAATATCATCTTCGCCTGCATTAACAGTTAACATAGAATGTTCAACAGGAAGATATACATTATCAATCCAAGCACAGTCGTCTCCAACAGAATTAGTTGCATTTTTGATATATTTCCATTCTAAGTTATGTGTGCCCGGAGGAACAGCTATTTTTTTGTATGACCAGTCTATCTCTCCACTCCATTCTGCTTTTATATTTCCGTCAATATAGAAGATTAATTTATCAGAATCCTGCTCAGAAGAGATTTTATACCAAAAGCTTACATTATTAAATGATGGAGAGGTACAATCAATGATTAATGATGAAGACTGATTATCAGAGATAGCTCCTGATTTTGCAGAATAAAGACCCTGAAATGCGGTTGCATTATCAATTGTCCAGTCTGCATCTCCATTAAAATACCAATTGTTAGCAGAAAAGTCACCTGTTTCAAAACCCTCATCAGGAGGATAAATAACTGTAAAATTCCAAATATTTCCTGTAATATCACCATATTCATTATGAGAATCTACTCTCCAAAAATATTGAGTATAATAGTCTAATGAGGAGGTAGGAATATAAAAAGTGTCAGTAAGGCTAAGATTATTTACAATGTTAGAAGGAGGATTATCAGTGCCGAAATAAAGAGTATAAGATGAAGGGATACCACCAATGCCTGCCTGCCAGTTAAGACTAGTAAATGGAGACACTTTGTTTTGTCCATTCATAGGGTATGGATTAATGGCGGGAGTTGGAGCTCCTGACACTAAAATATCTTCAATATGAGGGAGATAATTATGATAAGTAACAGTTAGTTTAACATTGCCGACAGTTTGTATAGGTTGTTGGAATTGTACAACTGCATGACCTGATGCGCCGGTAAAAGCAACACCGTAAACAGAACCACTTGTATTAGAGATACATACTCTTGCATTTTCAATAGGACCATTACCTGAAACAATAACTTCAAATTCCTGTGATCCAAGAGGTATAACAGGTTCATGTGTAACATTAAGTTCTGACGGATGAAGTGTCCATGGTTCAATGGAAGCATCTCCTAACCAAAGATAAGTTCTGACATTAGAACGTCCCATAGTACCATGATTGTCTAAAACAAAAGCGTTGGCAAAATTAGTTATATATCCAAGATTATAAATACCTTCGTTAAAAAGAGCTTTATACATTTCTTTATCATAATCGTGATTAGGTACAGTATAAGAAGGAATAATAGCGCCATTAATAGCAACAGCAGCAACAGGAGACTTCATAAAAGATTCGCATAAACAGTCACCGGGATAAGCTACAATATCCATATTATCACAACAAACATCAAAAACAACTAATAATTTATTTTGATTAGTAAACTGATCAATGTCGGATTTAGTAAAGCTACCTGAATTACACCACTCCCAGAATTCTGTTGCGCTACCATGTCCTCTATAATTAAAAATTCCACAAGAGCTGGTGTTAACAAAATTAACAATATCGGAGTTTGATTTACCTTCACCACCGTAACAAGTAGTAAAAACAGGGCTTTGTAAAGCATAATTAAATGTTCTGATACTTTCTTTACATTGAGTGTATTTACCCGGATATTCTTGTTTGTGTGCAACAAGTAAAGAGTTTTCAGCCCAGTTAGATGATAAGTCAGGATTTTGATAATAGTCTAAAGTTTTTTGTATTTGCAGATTAAGTTCGTCCATATCATCATAAACAATTCTGCCAATAGCGAGGTCTGCATAATGATCATCACCGTCGTCAATGCAAGTGTACCATGAGTCGGAATAAGAACCGTCTTCACCACTGGGTTCCCACCAGTACATTGGTACATCATCAGGACCACCATTATTTCCACCGTTAGGATATGCATCGCCAACCATTAAAACATATTCAAGACCGTCGGAATTGTATAACTGTGTAATGTAATCTTTAAATTCCTGAGGTGTATTAAAACCGTTTGTTAAAGTTTTTACTTCAACTTTAAAGCCTTGTTGCTTTTTCCAGTTAACGAAAGGTTGTATTGGTCCATAAGCGCCTGTATTGGTAATAATTAAATATTTTATCCCTGAATCGTAAGAATATGTTTTATTATATCCAAGTGATTCAAAGTTTATTATTGCTGATTTATACATCTGATAAAAAGAAGGTGTAATATTTTTGCTTCTTATTTTATTGTTGATGTTGTCAGTTCCATAAAAAACAATTTCAATTTTTAAATTAGTATAAACTTCCAGTTCTTTTTTTGAAGGATTATAAGTGAAAGGGCATATATGCAAAGCAGCTACTTTTACATCTCTCCAAATTCCGGGTTTTTCGATGTTGAAATTGTTAGGAGGATAGGAGGTGTTGCCAGTATAAAAATTTTTGTCAATACTAAAAATTTTTGATTTCCCGTTTTTTATGTCTTTTTCAGGTATCTGATAAGGATATACGAGATAATTTTTTAAAGAAGATTTTTTACTTTCAAGAATGTTAATTTTTACCTTTTTATCGGCAGGAATACCAATAAGTTCATTAATCATTGGTAATTCGGGTTTACCGATATCATTAGTTGATATTCCTTCTGTAAGTTCCAGTTTCTGATATTTTAATCCTTTAACATTAATGTTCGACATATAAACTCCGGAAATGTTAATATTAAGGATAAGGTGAGATTGGTTTTGTTCCTGAACAATCACCCTTGGTTGTTGTTTTTGATTATTAAAACTAACCCATTTTTTTTGAGCAAAAGATGTTGTTACTATTAATAACAACAATATGCCAATAGTAAATTTTTTCATTGCAAAATATTTTTATTTAGACAGAATAATTATTTTTTTAATAACAGATTTTTTCTCCGCTTCAAAATTACAGAAATATATGCCCAATTCCAAATTTGAAGTGTTAAAAAATATAATATGAGTACCTGCATTAAGATTTTTAGCAATTTTTAATGTTTTTATTTTTTGTCCTAATGCGTTTAACAAAGTGATTTTAACATTAGAGGTTTTATTAAGTTTGTATTTAATGTTAAGAATATCTTTAGCAGGATTAGGGAAAATATTTATAGAAAAATTATTATCAATTTTCGGTAATCCAACAACTTCAGAAACAGGAGGAAAAACAATATAATCAATCCATGCACAATCATCACCTGAAAAGGAATATTCATCTTTTGAATAAGACCATTTAAAAGTATGTCTGCCTACTGGCACTGCAAAACTCTCTCTTTCCCAGTCTTTTTCTCCTGACCATTGTGCAATAATATCTCCGTCAACAGAAAAATATAAATAATCAAAATTTTCTTCTGAAGACACTTTCCTGTAAAAAGATATTGAATCTGCGGATAATACATCAAAAGTAATATTCATCTCAGAAAAAGAATTATTACCAATTTCTCCTGATTTTGCACTATACTGGCCCTCATATTTAACATTATTGGAAATAGTCCAATTTGATGAACCGCCAAAATTCCAGTTATGAGATAAAAAATCACCTTTTTCAAAATCTTCTTTTATTATGCCTACATCCAAAATAAAGATTTTTTCATAATTATAATAGCCTGAAATAATATTATAATTCAAATTTATTTTATCACCTATTGAGGAATTTTCACTAAGCGAGACAGAATAAGTAATAATTTTAGTTTCATTCGATTTAAGAGTGTCAATTGATTGTACAGGATTATTTATTGTTAAGTAATTATAGTTACTGCTCAAAGTACAACTAATATCTGAGCAATTGCAATGTCCCTGATTTGAGGTTTCGATGTTAATTAAAGCAGATTCTCCAGGGTCAAGAACGCCATTGTCATTTCCTGTAATAGAATCAATGATTGAGAAAGTTCCTGTTTTTAAAAGTGGTGCATTAGCATTTAATATTATATTTTCAGTCCAGGTGCTGTCGGAAATATCCTGTGCTGTAAGTAATAAAGATATTGAATGTTGGTCGGGTATTGAATCAGACACATCAAAACAAAAAGCATTGGCAACAATAACAGAATCACCGGAATATATGATATTATTATAATTATAATTTTGAGATGTTATATTAATATAGGGGTCTTGCGATGACAAAACAAATTGAATATTTGATGTTTCGGCAATTCCAATATTTTTAAAAGTAAAGCCCAGTTTAATAGTTTCTCCAAAATCAATTAAAGAGTTTCCGTTTCCGTTTGGAGGCAGGTCATTTATTTCAGTATCGGAAAAGCTTATGTAAGCACCTTGTCCGGGTATTATTGTAACAGGATACGATGCTTTAGGACAATTATATCCAGAAATTACTAATTCGGCATCACCCGTGTGATTAAAAGGTGTGTTGATATTAACAGTTGCATTACCTTGTTCGTCAGTAGTAGCACAGCCAAAAATTGTACTGTCCTGAATTAACACACAATTAATATTTGCAACAGGAGAGCCATTGCTAATAACATTGACATTAATATTGTTTGTTCCCATTGTAATAACATTAGGATAATTAACCTGATATTCCGAGGGTTCGTCAGTCCAGATAGCGAGAGCAGGGTCAGACAAGACATTACAATCGTAGAAACACCAACGCAAGGCTCCTTCTTCCCATTGTCCGGGAGCCGTTACCCAAGGTGCTGTATTCTGTTTTGATATTTTATGAGCAGTTCCGATATTACATAATTTATCAGAATATAAAGCATTAACAAATTCTCTTTGAATATGTATGGAAGGGCCTTCTGTTTGACCTTCGTTAAACCAGCCAAAACGTGAATTTCCAATAAAAGCAACAGCAAAATTTTCTAATGTAACCATTTTTTCGCCAATGCAATCAGAATAATCAAAAGAGCCACAAAGACAACCATGAGTGTATATTAATGAATAATTATGGTCATTGCCGTTAACCATATTAAAGTTTGAATTGGTGATATCGCCATTACTTAATTTCATGACATAAGTTTCATTGGCATGACCTGAATGATAAAGAAAAGAATGCCCGTTGTTAATCTCTGTTATAAGATCACTTTTGCTCCAATAAGCATTTTTCTCGTATAGTTTTGTGAAATTATCGCTTTCAGGAATACCGTCAGTAGTATAACCGTTATCATCGTGATGTCCGATTAATAATTCAAGGTAGTCGCTGCTCCATGTTTCAGGAGAACCCGTAAGATACTCTCCTACCATTAACGGATCTTTTAATTCACCATAAACAGGATTGTCTTGATATGAAATTGATTTATTAATTATATTATTCAATTCTGTTGTATTGCTAAAAGGCAATCTTGCTACAGAGAGCTCAGGTAAAAGGTCAGCTTCTTCTAATGTGTCATTAGCTGTAACAATATATTCGCCCCAGCTATTATTATTGTTTGCATTCCATGTACCATCCAAAGCAGAATAATAAATATCCGACGGTATATTATTGTCTTCATAAATTTGAGAAGATATCACCTTGCAATATAATCCGCGGGCAGGAACTATTTCTATATCCCCTCCTAATAATACATATTCAATATCATAATTTTGATATTCCTGAATAATATAGTTGCGGATTTTTTCAGGGTTGTCAACTCCACTCATATTATTATAAATATAATCTGTTGTCTGAACCTGAGTTTTTATTCCTCTGTAAATATATAAATTAATTAAATTTTGAAAACTATTTTGATATTCTGATGACGTGATAATAAGCATTTGATATGATGAATCATTAGCTTTTTTTATTGGATATGTAGAAAAATATTCTGAATTATCTGAAAATTTTTGTATTTGTTTAATGTTTTTATTATTTGATTTTAAATTGTTTAAAGCAAAAGAAGCAGTTTTATTATTTTTAGTTTTTATCTTAATAGTAACTTTTTTAAAATATGATATTTTTCCTGTAACAGGATTGTATTTAATTGGAGTAAATGATGTAAAGCCAAAAGAATAACCATTCAAAAACTGAGTAGACAATATTCCTGTTTGTGATGAAGGGTAATTAGAATTTCGAGAGTATATTTTTTTGTTTTTGATAAATTCATTAGAATGATTTGATGATACCGGATGAGAATATTGTTTGGGATATAATTGAAAAACTCCGGGGATAATAGTTTCTTCCTCGCCGATAAATTCAACTGATTCGGCAATTTCGCCGGCAGGCAATAAGTATTTTACTGACTGATATGGCAATAAAGGCTCTCCTGCTTTGCCTGTTAAGAAAGTGTTCTCAAAATTTATTGTCTGGTAGTCACCTATTACTTTTGTTTGATAGTTATTAAAATAATAAGTTTTTTTTATGATTTCTGCATGCAATGATACTGAAATGAAAACAAATAGAATTAGTAAAGATTTTTTCATTTGTATATAATTTTATATTGTTAAATTGCTATATTGTTTACCTTGCCTGCCCCATAAAATTATATTTTATGGGGGAAATGCAAAATATATCGGTGTAAAATACTTCCCCTTTTTGATTGATTTAATCTTTTAGTACAATAATTTTTTTTGTATAAAAATTATTGTCAGACATCATTCTGCACAAATAAATTCCATCAGCAAGTTTTTTGCCTGTATTATCAGTAGCATTCCATTTTATACTATAGTTACCAGAAGGTTGCTCTTTGTTAATAAGTGTCTTAACTTTTTTTCCGTTAATATTAAAAATTTCAATACAAATTTTTGAATTCTGTGTAACAGAATAATTTATTGTTGATTGATTTTTTAAAGGATTAGGAGAAATGACAAACATGTCTTCACCGATATTGTTATAATTATTTATAGACACATAAGGAAAAGAAATTTCGAAAAATTCAAGATATTTAGCCATAAGATTTTTTTTCACGGAAGGGAAGTCGCCGTCATTTAATCCACCAAATTCTATTGTAGAGCCTATAGTTTTATATATACCCTGGTCATAAGCAACAGCACAGCTCATAGAGTTCTGGTTTTGTAAAATAGATACAGCAGGTTCAACAGCTTGAATTTCTTCAATATAAAGTTTATCGCCGGAATAAACAAAATTCATACCCTGTGTCAATGATTGATTTATTCCTGTTACTGACTGAACATCAATACCTGCAGAGAAATTATTAATATTAAATTTTGAATGAACAGGGGTATTATTATCCCAGGCATTACCACCTTCAAGATACAAATTTCCGCCGTTGTCAAGGAAGTTGGCTAAGGTCTGACCTTGATTAGATGTTAATTTTGAATTATCCCATAAAACACCCATGGATAAAAACACAGTAGTATAATCGTCAAAATTATCAGGGAAAACAGTTGAATATTCTGTTCCAAGACCTAATTCTGTAATTGTTGTTTGAATTACGGGTGCTGAATTATTATTTTTATCTAAATCAAGAATTAAAATATATGGTTTACCTATGAAGGCATAAAAATTTTCTAATGAATGGATGTCCTTATCCGCAAAAATATTAAGCTCAAAATTAGCTATACTTCCGTCAGTGATATCTGCAGCAGCAGAAATATTATAATTTTTATAAACGGTTTGATTTCCTGATATATTTTCAAAAGATTGTGAATGGGTGTTTATTGTAATATCTTCGTTATCTATTGATAATAAACCGGAAACATTTAATGCCTCAGAAGAGCCATTATTTGCAATGCCTATGGAAAGGTTAACATTTTCTCCAGGGTCTATTTTACCATTATTATTTCCTTGTGAGTCATCAATTTGAAAATCTTTAAATTGTAAAAGAGGTGCATGAATAAATATTTCAAAATAACTCTTATTATCAGTGTTTTCCGAGTTAGCTTTCAAAACAAATACTGTATTATTATCAGGGGCATTATTGGCAATTTCCATACTAAAAGCATTATTAAGAGTAATAGTATCGCCAATTTCAAAACTACTGATATTTTCAGTGCTGTCAGTAATATTAATAAATGGATTATTTGTTGATAATGTTAAAGTAATATCAGTACCGGGCTGAGTACCAATATTTATTGAGCTTACTGACAGGTTAATAGTTTCACCATAATCTGCTTTTCCATCATTATTACCTTGAGAATCGTCGATTTGATATTCATTGAAAAGTATGTATGGTTCGTTGTCAACAACATAAACAGTTCCTAAATGTCTGAATTTGTTATGTGCGATAATAGAAACAGTAAGCGAATCTTTTGTGTTAACAGGATTGAAAAAATTAACTGTAGCATTACCCGAGTCATCAGTTAAAGTTCTTCCAATTAGAGTGCCATTTTGAGTAATACCTATGCGAGCATCAGGACAATCTGTTTCAATATTAAATTGTTCATCACCAAGGGAAATGCTTGGATAATAATAACAATTAATATTTTCAGGAGCAGCGGTCCATACATCAAGTGTGGGGTCGCCAAATAAATTAGTTTCGTAAGCGCACCAGCGAATAACAGGATCTGCTTGAATAAAAGACACATTATCTTCTTTTGAGTCGCCGTTAGCATCGCCTATTAAAGTAAGACCTTCTCCGAAAATTGCATCAAAAAATTCCCTGTCGAAATATTGTGAAGCACCATTAGTATTATCACTTCCCCAACCATAGCGTGAGTTTGCAACACAAGCCACTTCTCCGGTTTCTATTGTTGTAAATTTTTCAGCAAAACAATCTCCTGTTGCATACATTCCTCCCGGATTTCTATTATCAAAAGCTCCATTATAACAGCCTTGTGAATATCCTATTACATAGCCTCTTGATATTCCATCGTTAGTAAAATTATTTGTGTTAAGCGAAGATGCGTTCATTTTCATATTGTAAGTAACATTGGAGTGGCCAAGATGGTTTACAAGATTTACCCCTGTATTATTAAACTGGTCGAAAATTTGTTCTTTTTCCCAGTTGGCATTCATTTCATAAAGTTTGTATATTGTAAAGTTGTCAGAAATACCTACGGTAGTGTATCCATATAAAGAACAGCCATTGGCAATTTCATCTTTTGAGTCGCCACCATAAGTGTTGCCCCATAAATATTCTCCTACCATTAAGGCTTTTTCAATATCCCGAACAACTGGTTTATCCTGATACATCATTAATTTATGAGTAAAATTATTTACTTCAGTGGTATTGTCAACACAAATTCTGCCAATGCTAACTTCAGCAAATAAGTCAGCTTCACCGGGTTCACCCCAGCGGTCGTCACCATCAGAATTCCAGTTACCGTCCAGTCCGGAATAATACATATCCGAAGGTAAATCAGTGTCAACAGTACCAAAGCCTGTGTCAAGATAAAATCCGCGGTCAGGAACAATATTTTGTGTTTCTGTATGATCAGCATCACCACCAAGGATAACATAAGAAGTTCCGTGATTTTGATAGAAATCAATAATGCAGTTTCTTATCATCTCCTGATTGTCAACGCCTGAATATTCTGCGTAAATATCTTCTGTTTTTTTAACAAAACAGGTATATCCTGTTGATTCTTTATATTTGATATAATCATCAAAAGCAGGAGCAAGAGCATTGTTTGTTATCAGTAAAATGTCAAAATTGTCATTATCTTTTGAAAGAGGGTAATTGTATGATTTTAATATCTCGGTGTTGTCAACAATGTTATTAATTCTATTTGTAATAGTTTTTGAATTACGAATAAATTTTTGAGCATTAGCTGCTTTCTTGGAACTATTAGTTTCTATTTCGATAGTAATAGTTTTTATTGTGGAAATTTGTTTTTTGGCAGGGAAATATACTACGGGACTTAAGGAAAATGAAGCTATGGAATGTCCGCAAAGAAAATTAGTGCTTGAGGTTATAATAATATTTTCAGGGTATCTGCCTTTTGACTCATAAATTTTTTTATTAATTTTAGTTTGTTTGTTCTGAATGGCTTGAATTGAAAGAGGTCGTGGTGTGCTTGCCGGTTTTATGAATATATTTTTTTCAGCAGGATAATATTCTACGGAAAGAATTTTTATATTTTTCATTTCTTTACCCTGAGGTAAGAGAATGTTTTTACAAAAAATCGGTAATAATGGATTTCCCGGGAGACCGTATTCCTGACAATCTTTATATTTTATTTCAGTAAAATTGTTTTTATTATTTTTCTGAATTTCAGGTTTATCAAACTGATAAGTGAATTTTAATGTCTGTGCTGATAAAGAGCTGATTAAAATAAATACAGAAAGTAATATTAAAAATGTGATTTTTTTCATGTGTTGTTGTATTATTAAAATATTAGAATAATTATTTAAGTCAACAAATATAAAGATTGTTTTTTATCAGATTATTTTTTATCTTATTTTTTTTGATAAAAAAAATCCTTAGTGCTTATATCAACACTAAGGATTTTTAAATTAGAGACAATTTTTTTAAAATTTATTTCTGAATTATAATCTTTTTAATAGTGTTAATATTTTCATTATAAATATTTAAGAAATACACACCATTGGGTAAATTATTAAGATTCATGTTTTTAGAGTATTTTCCTTTAAGAACAATATTTGATTGTTCGAAAACAATAATACCTAAAGAATTATAAATTTTAAGATTAAGATTTTTATTAAAATCAGAATTCAAATTTATTGTAAACAGACCTGTGTTAGGATTTGGGAACAGATTAATTTTAATATTATTATTTTCAGAAATACCAACAGAATTACGAACAAGAATATTAAGTTCATCTGAGAAAGCTCCATTTCCACAATCATTAACACCACAAACCTTTAAGATGGCATTCCCTATAAAATCAGTATTCCAATCAATAGTAAGATTTGTATTAGAAACAGTTAATGTTCCTGCATTTTCAGGAGTAAGAACCCAATTGCAAGAATCGGAATATAAAGGTTCTGTTACAGAATAAGAAGATGTTGTAACATAATAGATGTCAACAGTGTCAGGACCAACAGGCATATTTGGTTGAAGAGGCAATGGATTAACATAAATATGTTTATCATAAGATGCAATACCTTCGCCACAGTTATTAACACCTGCAACATGCATTGTAAATTCTCCAATGAATAAAGGATTTACATCAACGGTAACAGTTTTATCAGTACCTGTAACAGTAGCAGCTGTGTCAGGAGTAACTACCCATGAATAATAATCTGCATGAGAGGCTCCGGAAGTAGTATAACTAACGTTTGTATCACCCTGGCATAAGTCAGCAGGTCCTGAAGGTGTTCCTGCTGTTGATGGATTTGGGGATACGGTTATATATGCATGCTTTGATATATTTCCTGAAGAATAAGCATTAGAAGCGGTTAGAGACACATTTTTTTCTCCGGTTGAGTGATAAATAACCATAGGATTTTGCTCTGTTGATGTAGAAGGAGTTCCACCCTGAAAAGACCAGCTCCAGGATGTAGGATTGTTTAATGACTGATCTGTAAAATAAACAGTATCGTTTTTGCATATTTCTGTTTCACTAGCTGTAAAATCAGCTATGACCTGTGAAGGTAAAAGATCGGGTATGGCGACTTTTGTACCTTGTAATATTTCTTTTGTTGAGTTATCTTGTAAGAAGGCAACCAACTCACAATTTTCTGCCACCCATGAATTATCCATAGTGAAACTGAGATTTACAATCTGTGTTCCTGTGTTACCCGGTAAATTTATTGTTGTGCCTGAAGCATTAGGAGCCATTAGTCTTTCAACAAAATTAAGCTCACTCATACCTTGCCAGCTGAATTGAATGTCAGATTCTGTTAAAGCAAGTTGTAATTTAATGTTTGAACTTGAGCAGGCAGCTACTTTTTGTACTGTTACTACAAGATTATAAGTAGAACCTGTGTTTGTACCATTAACATATATTAAGAAAGACGATGGTATAGCTTTTCGTTGCTGATATTTAGGTAAATAAGAAGGGTACATACTTTGTGTATGACTACCACCTAAAACATTTAAAATGCCGTCAAAATATGCATCCGGAATACTGGATATTCCATAATAGCTACGACGAACTGCTGAATAAGAGTTGTCGAAATCATCATCTGAATGATATTCTATAACACCAACATCACAACCGTTAGCAACAAGATCTTCTGCACCCATTGCGGCACCGGGGCAATATGTACACCATGTACCTGTCCCGATTTCCAATATTACCATGTCTCTTTCAACCTGCTGTGCTTGTATAGAGTTGAATAAGAAAAATGTAAAGCATAATAATAGTAAGTTTAATTTTTTCATTTTTAAGTTTATTTTAATAAGATTATCTTTTTAATTAATATTTTATTATTTGTTTCTAATTTGCAGAAATATAATCCAGGATTTAAATTATTTGTATTATAAGATATACTATGTTTTCCTGGGATTTGTTTAATCACATCAGATAAAATTTTAATGCTTTGTCCCATAGAATTATAAATACTAATTTTAACATTAGCCTGTTCTTTTAGGGTATAGTTAATATTTATTTTATCAGAAAAAGGATTAGGATAAACAATAAAAGAAAGATCGTTGTAAATAATATCATTAACAGAAGTGTTTATTGAGACATTAGGGAAAGTGATAAAGTCTATCCAAGCGCAATCTTCACCTGAAATAGCATATTGGTCTTTTTTATATTCCCATTTAAAAGTATGTTGTCCCTGAGAAACAGGAAAAATTTCTTTTTCCCATGGTAGTTCTCCCGACCATTTATCCTGAAGAATGTTATCAATATAAAAATTTAAAAAATCATAAGTTGACTCGGAAGACACTTTTCTGTAAAAGGAAATACTGTCTGTTTCAATAACATCCATGGTTACATAAAATACAGAATTTGATGAATTGCCTATCTGACCTGATTTAGCACAATAAACACCTTCATAAGGTTCAGTATTATTTATTGTCCATGGAGCATCACCTGAAAATTGCCATTCAAATTGTGAAAAATCTCCTTTTTCAAAATCTTCAATAATAAGACCAATGTTAAAATTATAAATTTGTAAATTTGTCAGCATCTCGGAGATAACAGTATAATAAAATTTGACATTGGTATAATATGGTGTTTCGTCACTAATAACAATATTGTAAACAGAGTTATCTGTTTCATTGATTTCAAGGGTATCAAAATTATAAATATTATTTGTAATAGTGATAAAATTGCTTGGGCATAAAAGTCTGCCCGAAGTATTATAAGCATCACTATGTCCAATATTTTGAGTAGTAAAAATAAGGTTACCGGTTTCGCCAGGGTCTAATCTTCCGTTATTATTACCTTCGGGGTCAGAGAAAATTACATTATTAACAGTAAACACAGGGGCATTAGCAATAATAGAAAAATTACTTTGCCATGTGTCAATGCCATCAGTAGCAGAAACATTAAAAGAAATTGAGTGTTGATCAGGGATAAGACTCGAAACAATAAAAGAAAATCCATTATTAATATTCACAGTTTGGTTGGCGGGAATATCACCATAATTTTCAGAATTATCTGTAATATTAACAAATTCGTCATCAGTACTCAAAGTAACAATAACATTGTTTGCGTCTGCAGAGCCAATATTTTCCATATCTAAAGAAAGAAGTATTGTTTCGTTATAATCTACAATACCATTATTATTTGCATTGCTGTCGTCAATTTGATAACCTTGTTGTACAACATAAGGCAAATCAGTAGTAACAGTAATATAATTTTCTTTAGTTAAAACTTTAGTTATACTGTCATTGCTGACAGTTAAAGAAACATCAAAGCTTCCGGGGTTATTGTATTTAATATTTTCAGGATTTTGTTCTGTTGATGTTGAAGGAGTGGCGCCTTGAAAATTCCATAGCCACGAGTTTTCGGTACCTTGCGAGAGATCTGAAAAATTGATGCTGTCGCCTGGAGAAATACGTGTTTTGTCAGCCATAAAATCAAGTAAAATATCATTATCATAAACAATAACATCATCAATATATAATTGATTTCCATGACCATTATATGATTCAAACATAATTTTTACATTGGCATGATTTGTCCATGGAGTCAGATCAATGTCATCACAACTTGCTCCAAAACCATTGCCACACCAGTCACTTGCGTTTGAGGGAACAAATTCTTGCGTTGTCGCCTGATGAGTAGCAAAAGAGCCTGTTCCATCTTCGCCTGCTTCAAAAACTCTTGTCCAGTGTAATCCACAATCAATAGAAATATAAACTATTAAGGAGTCGGTTCTCGAAGAACTGTATTCTGCATAAGCATGTTTAAAACCAAGATGTGGTGAAACGTGATTTGAAAAATTAAGAATAGGGGATATTAATCTGTCGCGTTGCCCTGTTGAAGAATAATTATAATAATTCATCCATGCTGCTTTTCTGCTGTTTTCATTTCCTGATAATTTATAATATCCATCCCAGGTAATATCTTCGTCAGGATTTTCTATTGTCCAGTAATTTTTAAAAGAACCCAATTCAAAATTTTCTTTAAAAGGTAAAACATTACCCCCTGATGAAATTATTTCAGATTTAGTAATAGTATCAGAACCATTAATATTCCCGACAATTAAAGCAACAGAATATTTCACGGGTTCGTTAAATTCAACTTGTGGATTTTTTGAATATTCGCTTGTACTGTTTATAAAAGTAACAGTGTTTGGTTGAAATATCCAGTGCCATGAATTAGGTCTGTTTAAAGACATATCTGAAAAATAAACCATTGATCCTAAAGCAATAATAGAGTCGCTGTAAGTAAATTCAGCATGAGGCAAAGCATTATCAGTAACAGTAATATAATCAAATTTTATAGTATCATTAGTACCTTGTTCATTAGAAACAGTTAATTTAACAGGATAGGTTCCCGGGGTTTGATATACAATATTGCTTGGATTTTTTTCATTGGAAGTACTTGGTGTAGCTCCCTGAAATTCCCATGACCAAGAAGTAGGAATATGTTTTGATTTATCATAAAAATTAACACTGCCAGTTGAAATTACTTCAGTAATATTAGAAGAAAAATCAGGGACAGGAGAGTATGGTGCGTGCAAATCAATAAGAGCAGCCTGACCATTACTGTAATTATGTGTTCCTGGATTCAACGATGAAAGATAAAAGTATCCGTTGTATAAACCACCCCAGCCCCAGTTAAAATGAAAATGGCTGTTGTTTTGATAACCGTCGCAGACAAAAGCATGACCGCCTGAGCCGGAACCACTGTAATATAAAGGTCTAAGTTGACTTATTTCGTCTCTTAAAAGTTGTTCCCATTGAGAATTAGAATAACTTGATCTATACTCCAAATGTGCAGAAGGGTCATAACCAAAATAAGATATTAATGCGGGACCAACATCGCCGGAATAAGCACCCGAGCCTTGTGGTCCGTATGACATATTAACAGCAACACCACAATGATAACATATTTTAGCAACTTCCGGATTAGGTGCAGTAATATAATCAGGCATATCATCCCAGTTATACGTAGCATTTGCATAATTAACAAATAAATATCCATAAGAGGAATTATAGCCGTGTGAGCCAAAGCCATGAGGGGGATATTTATGATATCTTACAATTTGTGACATAGCTGTCGAGACACATCCTATCCTTGCATGGCCGCAAGCTCCGGCAGGGTCTAATGGACAAGAGTCACTGTAATAGCAATCCTGATCCCATGTTGATGTTATTAATGGTTCTATATTATTTTTATAGATGTCGGGTTTAAAGGTTTTTGAAGAAAAATGAAGCCAGGCGGATTTGCATTTTTTATCTGCAGGCAAATTATTTTGTCTTACATAAATAATCTGGTCTTTATAATTTTTCATCTGTTCCGAAAAAGCAGGTGGCTGATTATCCTCTTCGTAATTGTTTTCAAAAGAATAACCTAATATAGGATATGTGTTGTCTTCTGCAGAAATTATTATAAATCCCTTTTCCTTATCTAAATTAAAAATATAAAATACTGCTTCTCCTTTATTGTCTTTTTCAGTGAAAGTATTTTTGAAAATAATATCATTATAATTAATATTTTTTACCTGAACAGCCCTTTCAAAATAAAGATTTTTAGCTATTATTTTAGCTTTTTTCAAAGGTATTTCTTCTGCAATAATATTTAAAGCAAATAATGATAATAATACTAGTAAAGTAAATTTTTTAAATTTCATGTTTATTAATTTTTTAATTGTTTATTACGTGAAATACGAAGCATATTTTATAGGGTTAAAATGTTAAATTTATATTCTTTTTGTATATATTTAAAATTTTTCCGAAATTATAAAAAAAACAACATTTAAAAAAATCCATCAATTTTATTTAAAGCAAAATTATAAGCACCTATAGAAACAGCCTTGGAAGTGCCTAATTTACTAATGCCAACACCAATACGTTTAAGCGGGTCGTATTTTATTTTTGTATTACTAAAAGGTACTTTAATAGTTTTGGTTTCGCCTGATAAAAAATTATTAATATCATTTTTATCTTCGAGATTAAAAACTTTTATTTCTAATCTCGGAAGAGGTTCATTATTAAGAGTAATAAAATTATTATTCATTTCGTCAACAATTTTTTGGAGGAAGATTTGGTGAGCGCCTGCGAGACCGCCGCCAATAACTATTAATCCGTCAACAAGAGTAATGGTATTTGCAAAAGTATTGCCGGCCACAACAGCCATTTCTTCAAAAGCTTTAAGAGCTGCGTTTTTATCACCTTTTATTTTTCCTGTGCCTATTTCAAATATTGTTTTAGGCTCAGGACATTTTTCAATATCAATACCTGCTTCACGAGCATAAACTCTTTTTATTCCTCTAATGCTGACGCTGTCTTCAGCATTAGTGTGAGGATATAATTTGTTTCTTATTCTGTTTACTTCCGCTTGTGCTGAGTTATCGCCGAAAAAAATATTTCCATTGTATATAATTCCACCGCCAAAGCCTGTCCCAAAAGTAGCCCCAAATAAATTTTTATATCTTTTGGGACAATTGGCTTTTTCAAGTTTAGAATTTACCTCGGGTAAAAATCCTGCTAAAGCTTCACCAAAAGCAAACAAGTCGGCATCATTATTAATAAATACAGGAAGGTTAAAATTTTCTTCAAGCATAATGCCAATAGCTACACCGTTTCTATAAGCAGGCAGGTTTGCCAAATCGTCAATTATTCCCTGTTCATATTCTGCTGGTCCGGGAAAAGCAAAGCTTATAGCAACAGGTTTTTGTTTGATTTTTGATTCTATTTCTTTAAACCCTTTTATTAAATTTTTCAATGATTTTTCTAAATCGTTTCCGTGAGCAGGAAGAATTACAGGATCTGCAATTTCTTTTTCGCCTTTTATAGCAGAAAAAACAAAATTTGTCCCTCCCGCATCTAAAGTCATAACTGTTCTTTTATCGTTTGAATATCTCATAAATAATAATTATTTGTTAGCAAATTTATAAAAATCAATTTAAGAGAAAAATGTTTTTTACAGATGAGTAAACATTAAACATGAAAAATAATTTTACTTTTGCTTTTTATAAAAAAAATTAAATCCTGTGAAAGCAACAGATATAGAGATAATGTCGCCTGTAGGTTCTTATGAATCATTAATGGCAGCAATACAAGGAGGTGCTAATTCTGTATATTTTGGTATTGAAAAATTAAATATGCGTGCCAGATCTTCAAATAATTTTACTCTTGAAGATTTAAAAAAAATATCTGAAATCTGTAAAGAAAACAATATTCGCTCATACATTACTTTGAATACAATAATTTATGATGATGAGATATCTTTGATGAAATCTATTGTTGATGTTGCCAAAGCAAATAATATCACCGCAATTATTGCTTCTGATATGTCTGTTATTAATTATGCCAATTCCATAAATATGGAGATTCATATTTCTACACAATGCAATGTTTCAAATATTGAGGCAGTAAAATATTATTCTAAATTTTCGGATGTGATAGTAACAGCACGTGAATTGAGTTTAAAACAAGTGGCAGCAATAACATCAGCAATAGAAAAAGAAAAAATTACAGGTCCTTCGGGAAAACTTGTGCAGATAGAGATTTTTGCCCACGGAGCTTTGTGTATGGCAGTTTCAGGTAAATGTTATCTTAGTCTTAACAATTATAATTATTCTGCAAACAGAGGTGCATGTATTCAGCCTTGCAGAAGAAAATATATTGTAACAGACAAAGAAAGTGGTGTACAACTGGAGATTGATAATGAGCATATTATGTCGCCAAAGGATTTGAAAACCATTGATTTTATTGATAAAATCCTTAAAACAGGAGTAAGAGTTTTAAAAATTGAAGGCAGAGGTCGTTCTCCTGAATATGTTAAAACTGTTACCCAGTGTTACAGACAGGCTGTTGATGCTTATTTTAACGGGACATACAATAAAGAAAATTTAGAAATCTGGAATAAAAAATTAAAGACTGTTTACAACCGTGGTTTTTGGGATGGCTATTATCAGGGAAGAAAAATAGGAGAATGGGCTGAAAGTTATGGCTCGCAGGCTACAAAAAAGAAAATTTATATAGGAAAAATCACTAATTATTTTACAAAACTTAAAGTTGCTGAAATAAAAATTGAGACAGGAACATTAAGCGTTGGTGATGAAATTCATATCATTGGTTCTACTACAGGTGTTTATGAAGATGTTGTAAAAGAAATCAGACTCGACTTAAAAAATGTTGACTCTTGTAAAAAAGGTGATTCATGTTCAATACCCGTAAAGAGTTTTCTTAGACGTTCTGATAAATTATATAAAATTGTTGATGTTGAAGATGTAGATTTTTAATAAAAAATTTAAACAATGAACGACTTTAATTTACATACACATTCCTGTTTTTGCGATGGCAAAGAAGCTCCCGAAAAATATGTTAAACAAGCTATTGATATTGGATTTCATACTTTAGGATTCTCAGGACATGCTCCCTTGCCATTTGAAAATACATTTTCTATTAAAAATAATGACATATTAAATTATTGTAATACAATATTAAAACTGAAAAAAAAATACAAAGAAAAAATAAATATTTTTCTTTCTTTAGAAATGGATTATATCCCCGGAATAAGCTGGGATTTTTCAGTATTAAAAAATAATTATAATTTAGATTACAGTATTGGTTCTGTTCATCTTGTTAAAAATGATAATAATGAAAAGCTATGGTTTATTGATGGGCCAAAAGCTGAAATCTATGACAATGGTTTAGATGAAATTTTTAATGGAAATATTAAAGAGGGGGTAAGCCATTATTATAATCAGATAAATAATATGATTCTTTTTCAGAAGCCTGATATTTTGGGACATTTTGATAAAATTAAAATGCACAATAAAAACAGGTATTTTTCAGAACAGGAATCATGGTATAAAAAATTGGTGAAACAGAGTTTGAAACTCGTCTCTGAAAAAAATGTTATTGTAGAAGTAAACACAAGAGGCATTTATAAGGAACGTTGCAATTCGTTATTTCCCGGAGAAGATATTTTGCAGCAAATGTATATGCTTGACATTCCAATAACTTTAAGTTCTGATGCTCATCACCCGTTAGAGTTGAATAAATATTTTGAAGAAGCAAAGTACATTTTAAAAAATACCGGGTTTAAAAATTTGATGTATTTTTCGGACCAAGGTTGGAAAAAGCAAAAAATATAAGCGACTATTCAAAGCTTTGTATAAAAAGAGCAAGCCACAAATTTAAATTTTATAATCTGATAATTTGTGGCAAATTTTATTGCCCCATTAAATTGAAAAAGAATTATTTCTTGAATAATTTTTTTTGAAATAATACAAGAGCAAACACACCAACAGATATTGCAGAATCAGCTATATTAAAGATAGGTCTGAAAAAGATAAAAGACTGTGATTTCCAAAAAGGAAACCAGTCAGGGAAAGTACCTTTAATAATAGGAAAATATAACATATCAACAACTTTTCCATGAAGGAAAGAAGAATATCCACCGTTACTTGGAAATAGTTTAGCTATAAAAAAAGGATCATATCCACTATTGCTGAAAATCATGCCATAAAAAAGGCTGTCGAGAATATTACCGATAGCGCCAGCAAAAATTAAAGAGACACAAATGATGAGCCCTGTTTTTGCTTTGTTTTTAATGATTTTAACAAGATACCAGCCAATAGCAGTAATAGCTAATAATCTGAAAACACTTAATATTAATTTTCCGTAGCTGCCGGCAAATTTAAGACCAAAAGCCATGCCTATATTCTCAGTAAAACTAAGGTAAAACCAATTGTCAAAAACAGGGATTTGCTGCCCTAAAAACATATGAGTTTTAACCCAAAATTTTAAAGCTTGGTCACATATTAATACTAAAAAAATTATACTTAGAGACTTTTTCAATTTTGCTATTAAGATTTTTTGTATTGATTATTTTTAGCCTCTATACTAAGAGTTGCATGAGGAACTATTCTTAGTCTTTCTTTTGAAATAAGTTTTCCTGTAACACGACAAATACCATAAGTTTTGTTTTCAATTCTTATCAGTGCATTTTCTAAAGAACGAATAAATTTTTGTTGACGTAAAGCAAGCTTACTGTTTTCTTCTTTTGATAAAACCTGGTATCCCTCTTCAAGAACTTTAAAAGTAGGTGATGTATCATTAGTACCATTCTCATTATTATTAGTATAAGCGTCTGTCAGCATTTTGAGGTCTCTGCGTGCCTTATCTAATTTATCTAATATTATCTGTTTAAATTCTTCTAATTCCTCATCAGAATATCTGGTTTTTTCTTTTCTCATGATATTAATTTTTTTAAAAAATTACTAATTCGCCTTTTCAATCAAAATATTTGTTGTAATGTTTTCTGATAGATCAATTGGTTCTTTTTCTTTGCTGTCAATGCTATCAGCCATTTTAAAACTTGTAGCAAGTGTTTCTGAACAAATGTATAAAAAATTATTATTAATCATAGAAATAATATCATTATGTTTTTCAATTATTACAGAAATTTTATCAGTAACATCAAAACCTTTATTTTTTCTAATATTTTGGATTCTGTTAACCAGCTCACGGGCATAACCTTCCTGTTTTAATTCTTCGGTTATAGTAATATCCAAAGCAACAGTTAGTTTTCCCATATTTGTTACAAGCCAGCCAGGGATATCCTCAGAAATAATTTCTACATCATTTAGAGTAAGCTCAATATCCTGCTTATTAACAGTAATAATATATTTTCCTTCATTTTCTATCTGATGAATTTTTTCTTGATCAAAACTCATAATCTCAGAAGAAATCTGTTTCATCAGTTTGCCATATTTTGGCCCCAGAGTTTTAAAATTCGGTTTTATTTTTTTAATCAGGATATTGCCGGTATCTTTAATAAATTCCAAATTTTTAACATTTACTTCCGAAAGAATAAGTTGTTTTACTTTTTCAATTTGTTCTTCAAAATTGTTGTCAATAACAGGGAGCATCAGTTTATTTAAAGGTTGACGCACACGAATATTTGATTTTTTTCTTAATGACAGCACCATTGAAGATATTTGTTGTGCTAACTGCATTCTCTCTTCAAGCTTTTTATCTATTAATGAATGTTCTATTTCAGGGAAAGAGCTTAAATGTACTGATTCGGCAGAATTTTTATTTGTAATGGAATTTAAATTCCTGTAAAGTTGTTCCATAAAAAACGGAGCAATAGGAGATGATAATTGAGCAACAGTCATCAAACATTTATATAAAGTTTGGTATGCAGAGATTTTATCTACTGAATAATCGCCTTTCCAGAATCTTCTCCTGGACAATCGAACATACCAATTGCTTAAATGTTCATCAAGAAACTTTTGAATAGCTCTACCTGCTTTTGTAGGTTCATAATTATTATAAAATTCGTCAACATTTTTAATGAGAGAATTTAATTCAGAAATAATCCATCTGTCAATTTCAGGGCGTTCTTCAACAGGTATTTCTTCTTCTGAATAATTAAAACCATCGATATTTGCATAAAGGGCAAAAAAGTTGTAGGTATTATAAAGAGTGCCGAAGAATTTACGTTTTACCTCGTCAATACCGTTAACGTTAAATTTAAGATTATCCCATGGTTGAGCATTAGTAATCATATACCAACGAGTAGGGTCAGGTCCGAATTTTTCTATAGTCTCGAAAGGGTCGGCTGCATTGCCAAGACGTTTCGACATTTTATTACCTTTTTTGTCTAAAACTAATCCGTTTGAGATACATGTTTTATAACATATTTTATCAAAAAGCATAACAGCAATAGCATGCATGGTAAAAAACCAACCACGTGTTTGGTCAACACCTTCGGCAATAAAATCGCAAGGAAAATTATCTTTTAGTTTTTCTTTGTTTTCAAAAGGATAATGAAGCTGAGCATAAGGCATAGATCCCGAATCGAACCAAACGTCAATTAAATCAGGTTCACGGAACATTTTTTTACCTGATTTGGAGCATAAAATAATATTGTCAACATAAGGTCTGTGAAGATCGAATTTTTCGTAATTTTCTTTTGAATTATCTCCTGGCACAAAATCCTGTAAAGGATTATTTTTCATAAATCCTGCTTTCACAGATTTTTCAATTTCTTTTTTTAATTGCTCAACAGAGCCGATAAAAACACTTTCTTTTTTATCTTCAGTAATCCATATTGGTAAAGGCGTTCCCCAGAAACGGGATCTGGATAAGTTCCAGTCGACAAGATTTTCCAGCCAATTACCAAAACGACCAATGCCTGTTGAAGCAGGTTTCCAATTGATAGTTTTGTTTAATTCTATCATCTTATCTTTGTATGCAGTTGTTTTAATAAACCACGAATCTAAAGGATAATAAAGTATTGGTTTGTCTGTACGCCAGCAATGTGGATACGAGTGTTCGTATTTTTCAGTTCTAAAAGCTTTATTTTCTTTTTTTAACTTGACAATAATATCAACGTCAACACTTTCAGGTGATTTAGGATTAAAGTCGGGGCTATATTCAGGTTTAACATATCTGCCTGCAAATTCTCCCATTTCTTCAGTAAACTGACCTTTTTTATTCACTAAAGTGAGAGAGCCCATACCATTTTGTTTGCCAACCAAAAAGTCATCAGCGCCAAAGCTTGGAGCAATATGTACAATACCGGTACCTTCGTCTGTAGTAACAAAATTTCCTATAATAACTTTAAAAGCATCTCCATCCTTAGGTTGAGCATAAGGCATCAATTGTTCGTATCTTATATCTTTTAAATCAGAGCCTTTGTATGTATTTAATATTTTGTGTGAAACAGTATGAGAAATAGACTCTTCTTTGCCTTTTTTCGAAACTTTAGTGGGGAAATATTTGTCAACTAATTCCTTTCCCAGAATAACTGTAACAGGTATAGAAGTATATTTATTTATTGTTTTTACTTTAACATATTCAATGTTTTTACCAACAGCTAAAGCTGTATTTGAAGGTAAAGTCCATGGAGTTGTTGTCCAAGCAATAAAATAAAGGTCAGTGTCAACATCCTTAAACAAAAATTCGGATTTTTCGTTCCTGATAACTTTAAATTGAGCTATAACAGTATTATCTTTAACATTACGGTAACAACCGGGCTGATTTAATTCATGTTGACTCAGTCCTGTTCCTGCAGCAGGTGAAAATGGCTGTATTGTATAACCTTTATATAAAAGTCCCTTGTCGTAGAGCTTTTGTAATAAATACCAGAGAGTTTCAATATATTTATTATCAAAAGTGATATAAGGATCATCCATATCAATCCAATATCCCATTTTTTTTGTAAGATCTTCCCAAAGATTTTTATACTTCATTACTTCGGTACGACAAGCATTATTGTAATCTTCAATAGAAATTTTAGTGCCAATATCTTCTTTGGTAATTCCGAGAGATTTTTCCACTCCTATTTCCACAGGAAGACCATGAGTATCCCAGCCGGCTTTTCGCTGAACATTGAAGCCTTTAAGGGTTTTATATCTGCAAAAAATATCTTTAATAGTTCTAGCCATAACATGATGTATGCCGGGTTTGCCATTTGCTGACGGTGGGCCTTCGTAAAAAACAAACGGTTTTTTGTCATCATTGATTTTTAAACTCTTTTCAAAAATATTATTCTCTTCCCAATACTTAAGTATGTCTTTACTTATCTGTGATAAATCAAGATTTTTATATTCCTTATACTTCATGCGTTTACTAGTATTTTTTCTTTAGCTGCTAAAATATATAGTTTTTAATAAGCCTGCAAAAATAAAAAAAATATAGATAATATTTATTTAATTTTTAAAAAGAAGTGAGAATGAACAAAATAAGTGAAAAGAGAGAATTTTTCACGGCTTTATGGATACTGCCAATGGCTTCGCCCTTCCATTATTCCAAAGGTTGAGGCTAAGGTTGAAAAAAACGACAAAACGATAAAGCGACTTAGCGACAATGCGAAGAAGAGGTGGAGAGAAACAGTAATCTTGAAAACAGATAATTATAAAAAAAATTTCTGTTTTTTGACAAAGACTTTTTATTATTTCAATATTCCACAAAAAATATTATTCCCATTAAAATTACATTATATGTATTTTTATTAATGATAAGCTATTGCTGCATATCCTACCCAGTGGTGAATATTTGCAGGAGCAGTAACACCCATTTTTAAATCATCAACTTTAATATGTTTGTGGTCAATACTTGTGGCATATCCTATGTATTTTCCGTAAAGATTTTTATTAAGAGAATTTTGTAAATAGTATGAAGTGAGCAAACCTAAAGGCACGGAATAACGCCCACACCACGACCATTTATATTTTTTATAATCAACTTTATCAACAGTATAATTAATAAATTTTTTAATTTTTTCAACATTTAAATTTCCTGTCAGGCAATTATCAATAATTTCATGTTCATATTTTATTGCTTTTTTATACCCTGATGTGTCGCTGCCAAAAAAGTTTAATTTGCTTGTCCCCCAGTCTTGGTCTCCATAATGAACGGCATCTGTACTTATTACAAAAGCATAATCTTTTCCCCATGAGAGATTGTTTTTTTCTGCAATTGTTTTTATTGCCACGGATAGAGGTTTGGCTATCTTATCCATTGTTTCAAACGACATATACGGGACAAGAATTGAGATTATTTGAACGTCGTGATTTTTTTTCTGTAAAAAAGGAATTATTGCTTCAACAGAATGTTCGATAGATTGCATACTGTCATTAACCATATAAGTATTCTTGGGTAGAAGTTTTATTATTTGCTCGCGAAATTTTGATGTCTTCACTTTCCCGTAAGGTTCTTTCCAATAAGAATATGAATCAAAAATAATTTTATCTTCCAAGCCCAATAGTTTTGCTTTATGAGCGACGCCGAAAAAAATTATTGTCTTTGCTTTTATGCTTTCTGTTATAGCAGGATATAAATATCCAACATACGAATAATCGTCGTGAGGGGAAATTATCAGTTTCGATTCAAAATTATTATTGTAATTTGATAAAGCGGTTTTAAGTTTATCATCTTGAGTTCTGTAAATACGAGCTAAAACAGAATCTGTTTGCATTGCTGTGTGAGCAAAGCCGATAGTATCAACAAAAGTTCTTAAGTTGCTGATTTCCTTTTTGTTTTCTCTATGAGTGCATGATGAGAATAAAATGAATAACATACATAAAACTGAAATAATTTTTTTCATAATGGAGCAATTTTTATAGTTGAAAAACAATATAAAATTATACAATTTTTATTAAAAAGTGTTAACAAGGAAAAAAAATAATAGAAGAATGAAAAAATCTGAAGTTTAAACTTTAACCATATATATATTTTCAATCATAACCATAATCTCATCTTTAGTTTTGCAAACACTACTCACATTTTGGAATAGCCTCAATAAGTGTTTTAGTATATTTTTCTTTTGGGTTATAATAAATATCATCAGCATCGCCGGCTTCAACAATTTTACCTTGTTTCATAACTATCATTCTGTCGGACATGTATTTTACAACAGATAAATCATGAGAGATAAAAATATAAGTGATAGAAAAATCTTTTTTTAATTTATTAAGAATATTAAGCACCTGAGCCTGAACAGAGACATCAAGAGCAGAAACAGATTCGTCGCAAATAATAAAATCAGGGTTTAAAGCCAAAGCCCGGGCAATACATATTCTTTGTCGCTGACCTCCTGATAGCTCATGTGGATAGCGATAAAAATATTCAGGTTTCAAATTTACTTTTTCTAAAAGCTGAAAGACTTTATTCATCCTTTCTTTTTTATTTTTATACAATCCATGTACTTGCATTGGTTCCATTATTGCATTGCCAATACATTCTATGGGATTTAGCGATGAATATGGGTCTTGAAATATTATTTGAATTTCTTTTCGTAAATTTCTTAGTTTTTTATTATTTAATTTACAAAGATCTGTACCTTTATAAATAACCTCACCTCCCTGACTTTTTATTAGCTGAAGTATAGTTCTGCCAAGAGTAGTTTTTCCACATCCCGATTCTCCTACTAATCCTAATATTTCTCCGGGATATACTTCAAAACTAACATCATCAACAGCCTTAATGTTTCCTTTGTTTTTTTTAAAGAATGATTTTTTTTCATTAAAATATGTTTTAAGATTTCTTATTTGCAATAAAGGCTCTTTGGCATATATTTTTTCATGAGAAATTTTTCTTTCTTTTGCTGATATTTCTTTAAAAGAGATGTCATCTGAATTTAAAAAATCATTCACAACAGCAAGTTTTTCATATCTTTTATTAAGAGGAGGTCTGCATGCAAGAAGACCTTTTGTATAAGGATGTTTAGGATTTTTAAAAATATCTTTCACGTTAGCCTCTTCAACAATTTCACCATTATACATAATTAAAACTCTGTCGGCAATTTCGTTAATAACACCTAAATCGTGAGTGATAAAAATAATGCTTGTATTATATTTTTTCTGCAAATTTTTCATCAGCTGCAATATAGTTTTTTGCACAGTAACATCCAGGGCAGTAGTAGGCTCGTCAGCAATTAAAATATTAGGTTCACACGACATAGCCATTGCAATCATCACCCTTTGTTTTTGTCCTCCCGATAATTGATGTGGGTATGAATTAAAAATATTTTCAGGCGTTGGTAACATTACTTCTTTAAATAAATTAAGACAATGGAGTTTTGCTTTTTGCTTAGAGAATTTTTTATGTAAAAGTATTGTTTCCGTAACCTGTTTGCCGCATTTCATCACAGGATTTAAAGAGGTCATAGGCTCCTGAAAAATCATAGAAATTTCATTGCCTCTGTAATGCCGCATTTCTTTGTTGTTGAGTTTTAGCAGGTCAAGATATTTATTATCAGAGCTCGAATATAATATTTCGCCATTAGAAATTTTAGCGGGAGGCTGTTGTAAAAGTCTCATTATTGACATGGCAGTAACAGATTTTCCTGAACCTGTCTCGCCTACAATACCCAGTGTTTCTCCTTTTTTTAAACTAAAACTTATATCCTTAACAGCATTATTTATACCGTTTTCTGTCTGAAAATCTATTTTTAGATGTTTAATTTTTAAAATTTCTTTGTCTGTCATTCTCCTGAAAAATATAGTCCAAATATACACATTAAAATATATTATTGAATTAGGATGATTTTTATTTTGATATTTATTTAAAGGAGATTAATATTAATAAAAAATAACACAAAAACAAATAGTTTTTAGCTATAGGTAATTAATATTCTTATTAAAAATATCAGCTGAGTTTTCCTTTCTACAGTATTTTTAAAAAAATGTCTCATAAGGGGCTAAAATTTAAATATTTTCATTATTTTTATAAAGTGTTAAGTTCATTAAGAAAATTAATATCATTATTTAAATAAAAAAATGATTCTCAACGATTTCATTTCTTTAATATATCCAAAAACATGCATGGCATGTGGTAAATCTCTTTACAAAAACGAAAATTGTTTGTGCACTTATTGTTTGTATCATCTGCCAAAGACAAATTTTCATTTAGAAAAAGATAATGAGGTGGAAAGAGTTTTCTGGGGTA
>JAGGUV010000045.1 GCA_021158345.1 Bacteroidales bacterium | reverse complement strand
TTTTTATTCTTGACAAACAAACCGCCAATTCCCGTAGGTCCCAACAAAGCCTTATGTCCTGTAAAAGCTAAAAAATCTATTGAGTCTTTGTCGACATTAATATTTTCATGACCGAGAGATTGCGACACATCTAAAAGTAATGGAATATCTCCGATTAATTCTTTTATTTTTCTGTAAGGTTGAATAACGCCATTAACATTAGACTGGTGATTTATAACAACAAGCTTTGTATCTTTATTAATATATTGAGGCATTTTATCAACATCAATATAGCCATCAGAAAAAGCAGGCAGAGAGACGATTTTTAAATTTTTATTTTCACCGGCAATTCTATAAAGAGGTCTTGCCACAGCATTATGCTCCATAGGTGTGATGGCAATTTCGCCTTTTATCTTAGAAAAACTATTTAAAACAATATTAATAGCATGAGTGGCATTAAGGGTAAAAACAATATTTGAGCTTAGAGATGCACCTATTAAATCAGCAAGCAATTCTCTTGTTTGCTCCACAGTTTTTGACACCTCATAGGCTCTTTTATAAAAGCTCCTGCCATACGAGCCTCCAATGTCATTTAGATAATGCGACATTTCCATTGCAACCTGCTTAGGCTTAGGAAAAGATGTTGCAGAATTATCAAAATATTTGTTAATATTCATGTGTTAATATTTTTGTAGATAAAAAAAACACTCAATTATTTATATTTTAAAATTTAGTATGCAGAAATTAGAAATTTTAGGAGCGAATTTTAAATTCAAATTTCTATTTTCAAATTCCGTGTTTCATTATTTATTGTCATTTATTTTGCTGTGATTTTTTTCTTTCAATAGCTATATGGGACTTCTAATTTTTTTAACCACTCCTGCCTGCCCTGTATTTTACCCTGTAGCAGAATGTATCAGTGTGAAATGTACAGAAACCGCCCAAAATAAATCTAAATTCTAAAATCCGAATCCCCTTTATTATTAAGGACAAACCACTTTAGAAGCCGATGTTAAAGTTTGAGAAATATCATACATATTTGATACAATTCCAACAGCAACTTTATCTTTTACATTAAAATAATCAGCACAAGTACCGCAAACCAAAATTTTTACACCAAAATTTTCAAGCTCTTTTAAAGAATCAACAACCTTTGAATTCAAAAGACATAATTTTATTCCATTATTATAAAAGACGATTTTATCAGGTAAAGGTTCAACTTCTTTTATAGTATTGATAAAAGCCTGAATTAAAATTTCACCAAGCTCATCAGTGCCAAACCCCATTTTATTATTTTTAATACAAATCACATGTTTACCTCTATCAGGCTTATTCACAGGAATAGTACAAAAATCTTCCACATTAGAATTAACAATCTTACCTTTTACCTTACTTACGCTTATGTTGAAAATATTATCTCTTTGCTCTGTTTTAAATTCAACTTTGTTGTCAGATAAAAATCTCTCAACATTATCTTTTGAAGTCTCATTATCAATAAGTACGACAAAAGCGTCTTTAACAGCATTGTCATTTAAAGCTTTTTTTGTAAGTATAATAGGTTTGGGACATAATAAACCGCGTGCATCAATAATATTATCCATTAAATTATTTTTTAATCATTAGAATGAGCAAAAGTAATATTTTTTAAAAAATATCTACCGTGTTCAGTAATAAAACGGAAATCTCCTTTTCTGACAGTAACACCTTCTTTATCGAATAACCCTATCAACAGCAAACACATTTTTCTGTTTCCGCTTACTAAATCTCTGAATCCTGCAATATTTATCCCTTCTTTGTTTTGGCTTAAAAACACAAGTAATTTCTTTCTGCATCTATCAACAACAGACTTATGAATATAGTTTCCTTCAATATAATACAAAGTTCCATTTTGAACAAGATACTTAATGTATTTATTCAACTTATCGTATTTAATTTTATTTTTATAAGCAAGGGGCTGTATTTCAGACATCAGAGGCACCTGCATATTATAATCCTTAAAAAATTTTTCTACCATATTAATTTCAGAAATTATATCTTGCGATATGCTCACTTCAAAATCAGATAACATCCAGGTATTGTTTTGTTTCTTAATAATTCCGTCATCAGCAATTTTATTCAGCAACAAACTGATATATTCATCACCAATGGCAATATCCGAAAAGCCAAGTTTAGATTTTATTTCATTAATGGTAAGTCCATTATTAAATATAGGATTATTATTATGATATGCTCTGATGTTACTAACCACACGCTGATAGAATTTTTTATCTCTTTTTGTTTCAATAAAAACGATAGTTTTATCAATTTTATAGCTGGTAATATCTTCAATTTTATTGTTTAAAGAAACATCAACAATTTCCTTTAAAGGCTTGTTAATTTTCTTAGCAATATCATCAGCTTTAAGAGGGATTAAACATTTTTTAACTTCAATTTTTATCAATTCTGGGAGACTGTCCTCTGCAAGTTTCGACATTGAAGCTACAAGCTTTTCAGGTCTTCTTCTGTGGTGTAGAGGATATGCATCCACAACAAAGCCACCACCTAAAGTTCTATCTGACGATGAGTTTCGTATAACAAATTTATCATTATGCAAAATTACGCAAGGCTTTTCAAAATGAATTTGAACCATAGCGCTATTACCCGGTTCCAGCAAATCAACAGTTAACAAATGAATTTTTGCATTAGTTTCAAAAGTGCCTGAAAAAAACATAACATTAGACCATAATTTAAGAGAAGAAGCGCTTTCAAACAATTGTAATTTTGCATCAATCATCATAGTCTCATCAAAAAACGAGTCAGAGATTATCATACCTCTTTTAAAATCATCTTTATCAATACCAAGAATATTAATAGCAGCACGGTCGCCAGCTGTAACTTTATCAGCAGCATTTCCAAATCTTTCTATTCTTCTAATTTTTAAAGGTTTATTTTTTTTGCCGGGTAAAAGATAAACCTCGTCATCCTTAGTTATTTCACCATTTATAACAGTACCTGTAGCTACATTTCCAAAACCTTTAACAGTAAAAAGTCTGTCGATATACATTCTGAAAAAATTATCAATATTTCTTTTTTCAATGCTATTAACAATATCAAAAATTTTATTTTTTAATTTATTGATACCAAAACCTGTAACAGACGACACTTCCACAACAGGAGCATTTTCAAGGAAAGTATTTTTCAGCAAATCATTAATTTCTTCTTTAGCAAGTTCAAGAATATCATCATCAACAAGGTCAACTTTAGTGATAACAACAATACCTTTTTTCATACCTAATATTTGAAGAATATTAAGATGTTCCTTAGTTTGAGGCATTATTCCGCTATCAGCAGCAACAAGAAAAAGTACAAAGTCGATTCCAAAAACGCCGCTAAGCATAGTGTGTATAAAATCCTTATGTCCGGGCACATCAATAATTCCAATATTATCGCCTGAAGGAAGTGCATAATGAGTAAATCCAAGATTTATTGTTATGCCTCTTTTTTTTTCTTCTTTATGGGTGTCACAATCATAATTAGTAAGAGCTTTTATTAAAGCAGTTTTACCATGATCAACATGGCCGGCAGTACCCATAATTATATGCTTCATGTTACTTTAATTAGACGTTTTTTGTTATTAATTCAATTGCTTGCCCTGTGAAATTCAGCTTGCTGAGTATTTCATCAGGGTCATTTGTTAACAATGCGAATTAATAGTATTATTTTTATAAACTTCATTAATCATTGATGCTGTTGTTTTTAATTGGTCATCAAAAATTGTAAGTACATCAAAAAACAATTCACCTTGTTTTAATACACCAAGCAAAGGCTTTTCAGTATTTAATAAATCTATATACATTTTTTCAGCAAAAGCAGAAGATTGAGCATTAGATTTTAAATCATTTTTAAGTACGACAGAATAGCTGTCAATGGTTTCATCAGGTAAAGTTCCGCCACCACATCTTGCTTTAGTGATTACAACTTTAGAATTGATATTATATTTTTTTAAATAATCTTTTAGGGTTTCAGCTTTAGTTTTCAAATCATTAATATCAGTACAAAGCATCTTAATAATACAATTATTTTGTTTTACAGTTTCTCCTGAGATGTAATACCTGCAGGCATTTTCTAATAAAGCGAGAGTAGTTTTGTCAACACGGAGGGCACGCATCAAAGGCATATTTCTGAGCTTTTCAACAAATTTCTTTTTCCCAGCAATAATACCTGCTTGTGGACCGCCCAACAATTTATCGCCACTAAAGCATATCAAATCTATGCCTTGGGTTAAAGCCTGTTTTACATCAGGTTCATTTTTAAAAGCCTCAATATCATATTTTTTTAATAATCCACAGCCCATATCATAAACAACAGGGATATTATGTTTTTTGCCAAGAGCTACAAGTTCTTTTAAGCTTACATCCTCTGTAAAACCTTTAATAATATAATTAGATTTATGAGCTTTAAATATCAATGCAGTATTTTCATTTACAGCATTTTCAAAATCTTTAAAATGAGTTTTATTTGTAGAGCCAACCTCAACCATATTACAGCCCGAAGATTCCATAATATCAGGCATACGAAAAGAACCGCCAATTTCTATTAACTCACTTCTTGAGATAACAACATCTTTATTTAAAGCCAGGCTATTAAGAATTAAAACTACAGCAGCAGCATTATTATTGACAATTAGAACATCTTCAGCTCCGGTAATAAACCTCAGTATTTCTTTCAGATGAAAATTTCTGTTAGACCTTTTTCCTGTTTTAAGGTCGAATTCCAAATTACAATATCCTTTTAAAACATTAAAAGTATCAGATAACAATTTTTCTCCAAAAGGAGCCCTGCCAAGATTTGTATGTATGATAACTCCTGTGGCATTAATAACAGGTTTTATACTACCATAAAATAAATTTCGGGTTTGTGAAATTACATTTTTGACTATATTTTCAAAAGACTGAATTTTTCCTGTTTTTCTAATTTCATATCTATAATTATCAAGGACTTTTCTAATAGAAAAAGTTACAATTTCAACATTAAATTCTTTTATTAAAGATTTAATTTTGGGGTCTAAAAGTAATTTATCAACAGCGGGAATAGTTTTAAATTTATCCATTCTAAAAAATATTAATAAAACACAAAGATAGTTATGTTTAGGAATTATTTTAAAATAAATTTAAATTATGTGCATAAAAAAAGCAGAGAGAGCAGGAATCGGACCTGCCACAGTCGGTGTTATCCGACCGCTACCGGTTTTGAAGACCGGGTGAAACACCAGTTTCTTCCTCTCTAAAAAAAAAGGTGCGTCAAAATTACAAAATTTTAACACACCTCAAAAGAATAAATAATTATTTCAAATAAGCCTTAAGCTTTTTCAAGTTTACAAGCAGCGACCTTATATTCAGGTATTTTAGCAATAGGGTCTAATGCATTATTAGTAAGAATATTAGCAGGGGCTTCGTGAAAATGGAAAGGGACAAAAATTGTACCCTTAGGCATTCGCTTAGTTACAATAGCTTTAGTAACAATTGAACCTCTACGTGAAGTAATCTTAATATTCTCGCTATTACCAATACCTAATTCTTCAGCATCTTCAACAGAAACTAAAGCATGAGGACCTGCAATATTATTTAAACCATCAGTTTTTCTCGACATAGTTCCCGTATGGAATTGTTGCAAGATACGTCCAGTTGTTAAATAAATAGGATATTCTTTATCAGGTAATTCAGCAGGCTCTTTAAAAGGTACAGCAAACATAGTACCTTTACCCTTAGCAAATTTTCCAACATGAAGAACAGGAGTTCCCGGATGGTCTTCAGTAGGACAAGGCCAATGTAAACCTCTATTTTTTTCAAGACGTTTATATGTCATTCCTGCATATGAAGGAGTACATCTTCTAATTTCCTCAAAAATATCCTCAGCACAAGAATAATTCCAATCATAACCAAATTTCTTAGCTAACATTTGGTGAATTTCCCAATCGTGTTTAGCCTGTCCCGGTGCATCAACAGCTTTATGCAATACCTGTACTCTTCTTTCAGTATTAGTAAAAGTACCGTCTTTTTCAGCATAAGTAGAAGCAGGTAGAACAACATCAGCCATTTTAGCAGTTTCTGTTAAGAAAATATCCTCAACAACAAGGAAGTCAAGATTTTTAATTGCTTTTTCAATATGATTAAGGTCAGGGTCAGAAATCATAGGATTTTCGCCCATAATATAAAACGCTTTCATTTCGCCATCATAAGCTTTATCAAAAGCAACAGTCATAGGGATTCCCGGTTTCTTATTAAGTTCAGCTTGCCAGAATTTCTCCATTTTAACATGGATTTCTTCTACGCCAATTTTTTGATATCCACAATAAACATTAGGTAATCCTGCGAGGTCACAAGCACCTTGAACATTAGATTGTCCTCTAAGAGGATTAACGCCTCCTCCTTCAACACCCATATTACCACAAAGCATTTGAAGATTAGCTGTTGATTTAACATTATCAACACCGGTAGTATGTTGTGTAATACCCATAGCATAATACAAAGCAGCAACTTTAGCATTACCATACAATTCACCAATTTCTTCAATAGTTTTTGCAGGTATACCGGTAATTTTCTCAGTATATTCAGGAGTAAATTTAGCAACTTCTTTTTTAAGTTCTTCAAAACCCTCAACACGTTCTTTAATAAAATCTTTATCTTCGAGACCATGCTGAATAATATAATTCATAATACCGTTTAAAACGGCAACATCAGTACCAGGTCTTTGACTAGCATAAATAGTGGCAAAATCAGCCATTTTAATATGTTTAGGGTCAATAACAATTAATTTCAAGGTACCTTCATTCACAGCTTGTTTAATACGAGCAGCAATAACAGGGTGAGCTTCAGAAGTATCAGAGCCAATAATAAGTGCAACATCGGATTTTTTAATACCAGCGATATCGTTAGTCATTGCACCAGAACCGAAAGCAGCAGCCAGACCGGCCACAGTAGAGCTATGTCAAAGCCGCGCACAATGATCGACATTGTTCGTCTTTAAAGCTGTTCTGATTAATTTTTGGAAAGTATAATTTTCTTCGTTAGTAGCTTTTGCAGATGTTAATCCCATAATAGTATCAGGGCCATAAGTATCTCTGATAAAGGATAATTTTTCTACAATAAGGTCAGTAGCCTCTTCCCAGCTAGCTTCCCTGAATTCGCCATCAGCATCTTTAATTAAAGGAGTAGTTAATCTCTCGTCACTGCCAACAAAATCAAAACCATATCTACCTTTAACGCAAAGCATACCTTCATTAGTAGGAGCATCTTCAACTCCTCTGATTTTTACAATAGAGTTAGTTTTTCTGTCAACATTAAGTTCGAGATTACAACCAACACCACAATAAGGACAAATAGTTTCAACTTTATCAAATTCCCATTCTCTACCTTTACCAACAGCTCTTTTATCAATAATAGCACCAACAGGGCATAATTGAGAACATTCGCCACATTGTACACAAGAAGAGCCACCCATAGGAAGATTAGTGTCAAAAACAATTTGAGTTTCGTGACCTCTGTATCCAAAGTTAAGTACATTGTTAACAACAACATTATTACAAGCAGCAATACATCTACCACAAGAGATACATTTACTTCTATCAATCTGAATAAACTCCGAGCTATCATCAATATCGGGTTTCATATCTGCATACTGAAATGAACCTACCTCAATACCGAGATAATAAGCTGCTTTTTGTAAATCACAGTTTCCATTTTTTTCGCAAGAAAGGCAGTTATGTCTTCCTGTAGACAATAAAAGGTCAACAACTAAACGTTGTGCATCAAGTACATTTTCAGAATTGCTTGTAACAACCATGCCATCTTTGGCAAGTACAGAGCAAGAAGTTTGAAGGCCTCTCATACCTTCAACCTCAACAACACAAGCTCTGCATTTTCCTGCAGGGCCCGTTTTTTCATGATAACAAAGAGTAGGAATATAAATTCCATTATCTCTTGCTGCCTGAAAAATCGTCTGCCCTTGCTTGGCTTCTATTATTTTTCCATTAAGAGTTATTTTCATATAATTAAATTTTAAATTTATTTTATTAAAGCTTCAAATTCATCTCTAAATTTATTAATCATTGATTTTATTGGAATAGAATAAGCATCACCAACAGGACAAAGTGTTAATCCACTAACATTATTCACAACAAATAAAATATTATCAATATCTTTTTGTTTGCCATGACCTGCCAATAATTTTTTCAGGCTCTGAACAATAACATAAGTACCTTCTTTACAAGGTACACATTGTCCGCAAGATTCATGAGCATAAAACTCAATTGTTCTGAGAGCAAGTTCAGGGATAGAAAACTCATCAGTAATGACCATAACACCACCTGAGCCAAGAGCAGTACCATGTTCAGCACAAGAGTCATAATCCATATCAAGATCTTTCAGCTCATCAGGTTTTAAAATAGCAGTAGATAAGCCACCCACAATAGCAGCTTTAAGATTACCTTTTACACCACCAGCCATTTCAATAAGTTTATTAAAAGAGATACCCATTGGGCACTCATAAACACCGGGTTTATTAACACCACCGCTAACGCCAAAGAGTTTAAAGCCATAGTTTCCTTCAAAGCCAAACTTTTTAAATACTTCAGCACCATTTTCAATAATATAAGGTAAACTGGCAAGAGTTTCAACATTATTAACAATAGTAGGACAACGGTATAATCCTTCAACAGCAGGGAAAGGCGGTTTCATACGAGGTTGACCTCTTTTACCTTCAATAGATTCGATAAGAGCAGTTTCTTCACCACAAACATATGCACCGGCACCTCTGTGAACAATAATATTAATATCTTGTAATAATCCGTCATCTTTGGCTTCTTTAATAGCATTTTCAAGAATATCTGCAATCCAGCCAAACTCACCTCTAATATAAATAAAAAGATTTTTAGCACCTATAGCAAGAGCAGCAATAGTCATACCCTCAATAAGCAAATGTGGGTCATACTCCATTATTTGTCTGTCTTTGAAAGTACCTGGTTCACCTTCATCAGCATTACAAATTAAATAAACAGGTTTCTTATTATTTTTAGGTAGAAAGCCCCATTTAATTCCTGTAGGGAAACCGGCTCCACCTCTACCCCTGATATTTGAATCTTTTACTTCTTTAAGAATATCAGATGGAGTTAAAGTTCTGGCTTTTGCTAAAGCTTTATATCCACCGTTTTTTTTATATACTTCTAAAGATGTAGAATTTTTAAGTCCTCTGTTTTTGAAAAGGGCATTACATTCAGTACCATAAAAATATTCGATATTTTGTTCAGGCATCACACCTTTTCTTAATGACTCAATAAGTTTATCAACTTTTTCATTTGTCATATTCTCATAATAAACATCATTAACCTGAATAACAGGACAAGTGCCACAAGAGGCAAGACATTCAACAGAAGAAAGAGTAAATAAACCGTCGTTAGTTGTTTGACCAACTTTAATACCGAGTATTTCTTCAAGGTGTTTTAATATTTCACGAGCACCCATTAAAGTTCCGGGAATATTTGTGTCAACTTGAAGATGATACTTGCCTACTTTTTTATTTATATTATACATAGTGTAATGAGTAGCAACGCCATAAACTTTTGACATAGAAATTCCAAAGAAAGAAGATATCTCTTTTATATCATCATTTGTGAGGCTATTATTATTACCTTTTTGTACAATTGTTAAAGCAGGCAAAAGAGCAGATTCTTTATCAGGATATTTTTGCATAACCTTATTGATTGCGCTAAACATCTGTTTTGTTACCATAATATATTTTTTTATTAAAAAAATCTAATAAATCATAATTATTATAATTACAATTAATTACGTTAATTATAATAATTTATCACTTTGCAATATTACAAAACAAATTAAAAATAAAATAAAAACACATAGAAATTTCAGATATTTAGAAACAGTCTAAATAACAATTTGATTTACGAAATTAAAGTATGAATTAAATTCAGAAAATCAGGCATAAAACATTGTTTTGATTTTATACTTAAAGAATTAAAAAAAGTTATTTTCTTTGCATAATAATTTATTAGAAACGCAAGATATGAATATAGGGTGTTCAATATTGGCAGGGGGCAAAAATTCAAGGTTGGGGGGCAAAGACAAAGCCTTTTTGAAAATTAACAATTGCACTATAATAGAAAATAATCTTTATTTTTTAGAACAAATTTTTGAAGAGATAATTCTTGTTACTAATAATCCTGAAAAATTTTCTTCTCTCAATAATAATATAAAAATTGTTTCTGATAAAATAAAAAATATTGGACCTCTCGGAGGGATATATTCTGCTTTATATCATACTAAAAAACAGGCTATTTTCTTCACCCCCTGCGATATGCCTTTTTTAAATAAAAATTTAATTATTGATCTTATCACCACCTTCAACTATGTTAAGTGCGATGCTATTATTCCAAGAATAAATAATAATATTGAGCCATTATATGCTATTTACAGTAAAGAAATTTTAAAAAAATTACAAAATCATATTATTGAAACAAAAAAATATTCAATAAGAAGTTTTTATGATAAAATCAATGTTCATTATCTTGATTTATCTGATAATGAAACAAATAAAAAAACTTTCACTAATATTAATACTCCTGATGATATAAAAAACATCTCAAAAAAATATAATATTGACATTTAAAAGTTTTCGCAATGAAAAAATATAATATAATTAAAATTTTTGATGATAAATCTGAAAGCATAGAAGACTTTGTTATTTCGGAGACCATACTCACAATAAGCATTAATGGCAATGAATTGGCAAGCCTCGTTTGTTCAAAAGAAAACATAGAAAATTTAATTTACGGTTATTTGTTTACTTCAGGATTAATTAATAAAGTATCAGATATTGATGACCTAAATATTATACATTGCGAAAAAGACAATAAATGGCTTGCTGCTGTAAAAATTGATAACGAAAATATTAAAGACTATCAAAAAATTCAAACTTCGGGTTGTGGTAATGGCAAATTGTTGTATAAAAACGATATAGAAGAACAAATAATTACTTCAGATAATACACAAATAAAAAGTTCTGATATATTTTTATTGATGAAAGACTTTAACAATAATTCCGAGATATTTATTAAAACAGGAGGAGTGCACAGTGCTGCCATTGCTGACACAAAAAAAATACTTTGTTTTAGAGAAGATATTGGCAGGCACAATGCCATAGATAAAGTCGCAGGAGAATTATTTTTTAATAATATAAACCTGAAAGATAAAATATTAATAACAAGTGGTAGAGTCCCTGCAGAGATAATTTATAAGACCATTTTTGCTAAGATTCCAATTATTATTTCAAGGAGTGCCCCTACCGGCTCTGCAATAGAATTAGCAAGAAAAGCCAATATTACTTTAATAGGTTTTGCAAGAGGTAAAAAAATGAATATCTACAGTAGCCAACAAAGAATAATAATTTCATAAAAAGCTTTTTTAAAAGTGGAAGCAGAGGACAAAGGATATATTTATTCAATTAATATTAGAGATAAAAATAATATTAATTCTGTTAAAAGTATTTTGTTGGACACAGAAAAAAATTTTGTAAGTAACAAAAATAATGACAAGCAAATCAGCATTCTATCTATAGAAAATATTAACAAACAAAAACACTGTCCAAGAATTAACAAAAAGACTTCCGAAATATTAAAACAGGGAGATTTTCACGAAGATATTACTACAGCTAATATTGATTTGAAAAACATACAAATTGGCGACAAGCTACTGATTAGCAATAATGTAATTATTGAGATAACAAAAATAGGGAGAAATTGTTATAAATATTGTCCTGACTATTGTGTAAAAGATGATTGTAGCATTATGAAATTTTTTATTTTTGGTAAAATAATTTCATCGGGAGTGATAAATATTAATGATGAAATTAAAATCATAAAAAATAACAGTTTGAAATAAATATGCAAAAAGACAAATAAATAATGAAAAAATTCAAAAAGTTATTTTACATAAAATTAAAATTATTTGCTCCTGTTTTATTAGGCATTATTGTCGCAATAGTAATAATTACAACTAGTTCAATATACAACTCGAATAAAAGTATCAGCCTGTCTATCAAACAAAGTTTAAATCTTGAGGTAAAGACATTGACAAAAATGTTTGAACGCGAAAGGGCTTTAAAACTTGAAAAAGTAAAAACTTCCATTAAAACTATTCATAATTTATTCTTCTCTAAAAACATCAAAATAAGCAATAAAAAAATAAAGATAGAAGCAATAAATCAAATTACAAAACAAAAGCATAAAACTACTATTAATAAAATACTTTTAGATAAAGAAGAAATATACAATAACAATTACCTGGTTGACACAATAAAAAATTTGTTTGGATGTAAATCAACAATATTTCAAAAAATTGACAGCGGTTATGTTAGAATTGCCACAAACGTATTAAGGTCAGACGGGTCAAGGGCAATAGGCACATATATTCCAAATAGCTCAAATGTAATAAAAACTATTGAAAAAGGCGAGAATTATTATGGCAGGGCTTATGTTGTTAACGACTGGTATATTACTGCTTATGAGCCTATTATGCTCAAAGATAAAATAATAGGAATATTGTTTGTAGGAGTAAAAGAAAAAAATTTAGACGAGCTGAAAACAATATTCAATTCTGTAAAAATCGGCAATTCAGGCTACGCTTTTGTTTTTGATGAAAATGGGAAGATAATAATTAATCATTCTGCCACAGACGAAAACTTGATTGACAAAGCTTTTATAAAAAAAATTATAAAAAGTAAAAAAGGCATAATCTCTAAAGGACCAGACATAATTGCTTATAATTATTATAAAAATTTTAAACTATATATTGCTGCTGTTGTAAACAAAAAAGCTGAAACGCAATACATTTCCAATAAAATAATTGTTACTTCAATAATTATCAGTCTTATAATTATTATCTTATTATCAATATATATTTATAC
>JAGGUV010000007.1 GCA_021158345.1 Bacteroidales bacterium | reverse complement strand
TAAAGTTTGGCAAGGACCTAACCATCCGGGTGTAACCGGAAATATGTCGTTAGAACTTACAATTTGCGGCGACGAGATTGTTCAGGCAAAAACTCATGTTGGTTATCTTCATCGCGGGTTTGAAAAGCTGATAGAAAGGCGAAAATTTATTCAAGGTTTTACTACTTGTATTCGTATGTGCGTTGCAGAACCCGACACAAATGAATATAATTTTTCGCGATGTGTTGAAGAATTATCGGGTATTGAAGTGCCTGAAATGGCTAATTGGCTACGAGCTCTTGCTCTTGAAATGGCTCGTTTACAAATGCTGTTAAGAATTGTACCGGGACAAGGTAATGCAACAGGCTTGGGTATGGGAGTCCAATGGGGTATTTATCTCAGAGATTTAATTCTTGACAGATTTGAAGAACTAACAGGCGGTCGTGTTTATCATATGTATATAATTCCGGGCGGAGTTAGAGGTTTATTACCTGATGGTTTTAAAAAACGTATGGAAGACACATTGGAAAAAATTGACGAATTTATTGGTAACATTACCAATTTAATGTACAATAATGCAGTTTTCAAAAAAAGAACTGTTGGGGTTGGATATTTAGACCCAACATGGATTGATAAATTTGGTGTAGTTGGTCCAAATGCACGTGCTGCCGGATTTAAACGAGATGTCAGAAAAGATTATCCATATCTTATTTACGATAAATTAGATTTTGAACCATATACAGCAACAGATTCTGATATTTATACTCGCTCATTAGTTAGACGCGAAGATATCAGAACAACAGTTGATATTATTCGTCAAATATTATCAAAAATGCCTGATAAGGGAGATATTAGAGCGCAGACACCAAATGTCTTACATTGGAAAATACCTAAAGGTGAGACTTATGTAAGATGTGAATCTTCGAGAGGAGAATATGGCTATTATATGGTAACCGATGGAAGTGAACATCCTAGAAGAGTTAATTTAAGAGGACCTAGTTATGTTCATGCTGTTTCTCTTCTTGAGAAAATGCTTATTGGAGCAAATATTGCTGATGTTGCATCAATGATGGTTTCTCTTGCAGCTTGTCCTCCTGAAATTGAAAGATAAATTTTGATTGATGATTGATAAAAATAAATAGAAAATCATAAATAACAAATATGAAATTAAAAGATATATTAACACCCTTTACTGCGTGGAAAAATCTTGTTAAAGAGCCAATAACTATTAAAGATCCTATTAACGATAGACCCGGGGCACCCAGATATCGTGGCTTTCATAAAAATGATATTACAAAATGTATAGGTTGTGGCTCATGTGAAGATATTTGCCCCAATAATGCTATAGATTTAGTCCCTGTTGAAGGAATTGAAACCAAAGACGGTGATAGTGGACTTAGACCAAAAATTGATTATGGTAGATGTTGCTGGTGTGGCTTATGTGTTGATGTGTGTACTACAGGATCTCTTTCATTGTCTAATGAATATAAATGGATTGAAGAAGGAAATGCTGATGCTTATAGATTTATACCAGGCGTTGATAAAAAACCTTGGGATGAAAATGAATTAGGATGGAAAAAGCCTACGCCTAATTATGAGTTTTATGATCTTAAACGAGTTGAGATGAAAGAACTTGAGCCTGAAAAAAGAGATGACTCCTTTATTGAGATCGTTCAAGGTTTTTCAAAAGAACAAGCTCAACTTGAGGCTGACCGTTGTGTTGAATGTGGTATTTGTGTTGCTACTTGTCCTGCTCATATGGGAATTCCGGCTTATATTAAAGCTATCCGTGACGATAATTTAGAACATGGTTTGGAAGTATTATATGACACAAACCCATTGCCTGAAATTTGCGGACGTATTTGTACTCATAAATGCGAATCTGTTTGTTCTCTCGGACATAGAGGTGATCCATTATCAATTCGTTGGTTAAAACGATATATTGCTGATCAAAATCCTTCTGAAAATTATAAGAAAATTTTAGAAACGGAAAATCTTGAAAAAAACGGGAAAAAAGTTGCAATAATTGGTTCCGGTCCATCAGGATTATCAGCTGCATATTATCTTGCCTTATTAGGTTATGAAGTAAAAATCTTTGAATTATATCCTGAAGCAGGTGGTATGATGCGTTATGGAATACCTGAATATCGTTTACCTTATGATCAAATAGATAAAGACATTAATTATATTTTATCTCTCGGTGTTGAAATACAGTATAACACAAAAGTAGGTGTTGATGTTTCTTTAGATGAATTAAAAGAAAATTACGATGCTGTTTTCGCTGGTACAGGTCTTCATCTTGGTAGAAGTACAAGAATACCTGGCAGTGACCATGAAAATGTTTATCAGGCAATTGATTTGTTAAGCAAAATTACAAAAGGAGAAGAAATTAACGTTGCTGAAAAAATTGTTGTAATTGGTGGTGGTAATGTTGCAATGGACATCACACGTTCGTTAGCTCGATTACAAAAACAAAAATACGGGAAAGTGCAAATTACTACTACATCACTTGAGACAGAAGATATTTTGCCAGCTGATGTAGAGGAAGTTGTTGAAGCTCGTGAAGAAAATGCTATTATTAATCCGGGCTGGGGACCAAAATCTGTCGAAATTGTTGACGGCAAGATAAAAGGTTTAAATGTTGTTCGTTGTCTGTCTGTATTTGATGAAGAACACAGATTTAATCCTAAATTCGATGAAAATGATAAAAATTTCTTTGAAGGAGATATGATTGTAGAATCAATTGGTCAAGGTATGGATATTAGTTATATTTCTGAAGATATTAAAAGTAGTCTTGAGTTTGGCCCTCGAGGCAGGATTGTTGTTGATAAAAATTTCCAAACAAAGGCAAAATGGTTATTTGTTGGTGGTGATATTATTCAAGGTCCTGATGTTATTCATGGTATTGCTAATGGTCATAAAGCAGCTCTTGGTATTGATAGATACCTTCATGTGAAGTAAATTTTATTAATCATTTTTAAATATAAGGAGAAACAAAATGAAAATTTCTAATATTTTGGACAAAAAAGGCAAAAAGATTTTTACTATCAATGAAAAATCAACAGTACTAGATGCTGTTAAGATACTATTTGATAATAAAATAGGCTCTTTAATTGTCATTAACGATAACAACGATTTAGAAGGAATTGTTTCAGAAAGAGATATATTGTACAAATGTTATGCGCAAAATATGCAAATTTGTGATAAGCAGATTAAAGAAATAATGACTCCTAAGGATGATTTGATTATTGGTAAGATTGATGATTCTCCTACTTATTTAATGAATGTTATGACAACAAAACGAATTCGCCATATCCCAATTCTTGACAAAGACACAATTGTAGGTATTGTTTCAATTGGTGATGTTTTGAAAAATGTTTTGGAAAGTTCAGAAACAGAAGCAAAACTTTTAAAAGAGCATATACAAAATCCTTTTGGAGTTCATATTTATAAACAAAAATAATTTAACTACTTTACTGCCTGATTATCTAAAGATAAATAAAAAAAGGTCTGCGAAAAACAGACCTTTTAAAATATTTTAAAACCTTGAAAGTAAGTACTATTTATTCAAAGTTCTCAATTTAGAGATAGCAACCTCTGCAGCTTTAATAATTACTGGTTTTGTAGGAGCTGTAGTAAGTAAAGGATGAGTACCTACTTGTAAAGACATAAGTTCATAAACTGTAACTCCTTTTTGAATAGCAAGACCAATAGTATTAATCATTTCACCGGCAGATTTTCCGCCCCATACTTCACCACCTAAAATAGTTCCGTCTGAAGGAGAAAGATATAATTTTGCTGTTAATGGAGATGTACCTTTTAAAGTTCCGGGATGTCTGTCAACATCACTAAATTTAGCAGAGATAAACTCAACATTAGCAAATTTTGCATTTTTTTCGTTTAATCCGGCAGCAGCCATTGCTAATCCATTAATTTCAGTAGAAAAAATACCGATTGTTCCTGAAAAACCTTTTTTAATTTTTATTCCGAATAAATTGTATCCTAATACACGAGCTTCAGCAGTAGCTGTAGATGCCAACATAATATAGTCACATCGTCCGGTTAAGAAACCTAAAGTTTGTGAGCAATCTCCAACAGCACAAATGTAATGTTCTGAAGAACGTTCATAATTATCGACAATAATTGCTCCAACTCTGTTTATTTGTAATCCTGCTTTTTTTGCAATTTCTGTATTTGGTTTATATCCAATAGCAAAAATTACAGCATCTGCTTTAATGTCGTTTTTGCCTTTTAATTTAACACCTGTTACAACGCCATTTTCTCCCAATACTTCTTCTACTAATGTTGAAGTGTGTACGTCAACATTTGCTTTTCTGAGTTGTTCTGTTGCGATTTCGCTTAATTCATTAGAAAAAGCTTTTGAGAAACAAAGGTCTTCACTCTCAATAAGACTTACTTTTTTGTCAGTATGCATTGCTAATTGTTCTGCTACTTCTGCACCAATAAATCCACCACCAACAATTACAATATTTTTCTTGTCTTGTAATTCATTAAATAAATTATTAATATAGTTATAACTTTTCTTGATATAATACACATTTTTCAGGTCATAACCGGGAATAAAGCTTGGAATTACAGGTCTTGAACCTGTTGCAAAAACAAGCTTTTCAAATGAAAAATCAGCACCTGATTCTACTTTAAGAGTTTTTTCTTTAACATTAACATCAATAACAGGATCGGTAATAACATCACCACCTAAATCAATAAAAGGTTTTGGCCCCATTGCATTTTTTTCAACAGAATTTAGATTATAAAAAATATAAGGAATCCCGCATGGTACTAAGCCTTTATCTTCTTCGCGAATCATTAATACTGATTTTTCAGGATATTGTTTTTTTGCAGTTACACCAGTTATTATCCCTGCAGGACCTGCTCCTATAATTATCACATCGTATTTTTTCATTTTTTTTCTTATTTATAATTAATAATTATTTTAAATTGTTTCATTATTTATTTTTATTTCAGAGCTAAGTTGAATAGCTTTTTTATAAACTACACTAACGCCGCAATAACGTTCTTCGGATAAACTAACAGCTTTCTTAATTTTTTTAACAGGCAAATTATCGCCTGAAAACTCATAAATAATATGCATTTTCTTATAATATTTCGGATGTTCTTCTGTAAGAGATGCGTTTACTTTAACATTAAAACTATCGGGTTTTACATTCATTTTCTTAAGAATAGAAATAACATCCATACCTGTACATCCTGCAAGTGAGACAAGCATAAGTGGTTTAGGCCTCGGTCCTTTATCTGTACCACCAACAGAATCATCAGCATCAAGAATTATTTTATGACCATTAATGTTAGTTTCAAAACTCATTCCTTCTGCCCACGAAACATTTATACTATCTTCCATCTATATAATTTTTATTATGAAAAATTTAACATTAAAATTTTTGCTAAATTATATATTTACATCTAAATATAAAAATCTTTTCAAAAAAATAAATGTAATTCATTAAATAAATGTATTTAAATTATTAATAAATCTTAAATTTACAAATTACTTCCAAGCTTGTATGTCAGTATTGGCGTAGCACAGCTAAAAGTATTAAAGGCGTAGCACTTGCAAAAAAAAAAGGTCTAAGCCAGCATTTCCAACAATTGCATGCAGTTCGTCTTCGTATAAAATTTGGTTTGCATTTATAAAAATAAATATAAACTTTGCATTTAAAATTTAACAGTAGATAATAACATTAAAAAGAAATACTTAATATTTTTTTTATATTATAATTTTTAAAAAAAAATTATATATATTTGCAAATTCAAGAAACGAAAATAAATTTATTAATAAAACTAAATAAAAATGACAAAAGCAGAAATCGTAACAGAAATAGCAAAAAAAACTGGCATAGAAAAAGTTGCAGTACAAGCTACAGTTGAAAGTTTTATGGAAACCGTAAAAGATTCATTAACAAATGGAGAGAACGTTTATTTAAGAGGTTTTGGAAGCTTTATAATAAAAAGACGTGCAGAAAAAACAGGAAGAAATATTTCCAAAAATACTACTATAATTATTCCTGCACATAATATTCCTGCTTTCAAACCTGCAAAAGTTTTTGTAAACGAGGTAAAAAATAAAGTTCAATAATACTTAAAAAAATTACATTATGCCTAGCGGTAAAAAAAGAAAGAGACATAAAATTTCTACTCATAAGCGTAAAAAACGCTTAAGAAAAAACAGACATAAAAAGAAATAATAATTTCTTTTTTTTATCATAATCATCATATAATATTTAAATCAATGGGTGTTATATGATAATTTTTTATTAATCTACATATAGATTATCTGAAATCACCGGATTAAAAAAGAAACAAAAAATAAATATTTATTATTTTTTGTTTCTTCTCATTTAATACCGGGGAAATAATATTAATAGTAATTCGCTTTGACTAAGGAATTAATTATAAATTCAAACACTTCGGAAGTAGAAATAGCTTTTGTAGAAAACAAGCAACTTGTAGAGTTACATAAAGAAAAAACCAACAATAAATATGTTGTAGGAGATGTGTATCTTGGCAAAGTTAGAAAAATTATGCCCGGACTTAACGCAGCCTTTGTGAATATCGGGTATAAAAAGGATGCTTTTTTACACTATCTTGATTTAGGTCCCCAAATAAATTCATTCAATTATTTTACAAAAAAAACACTTTCAAAAAATAATAATTTTTCTTTAGATGACTTTAAACTTAAAGAACCAATAAAGAAAACAGGAAAAATTTCCGACGTATTAAGTGTTAACCAGCAAATATTAGTTCAGATTTCAAAAGAACCAATTTCAACAAAGGGTCCCAGAGTATCTTCTGAAATATCTTTAGCAGGCAGATATATTGTTTTAGTCCCTTTTTCTAATCGTATTTCTGTTTCACAGAAAATTAAAAACCTTGATGAAAAAAATCGACTAAAAAGGCTTATTAAAAGCATTAAACCTCATAATTTTGGTGTAATAATAAGAACTGTTGCCGAGGAAAAATCTGTCGCAGACCTTGATGCTGATTTAAAAAAATTAATGGAGAAATGGAATTTATTAGTTAGGATTCTTCCAACAGCAGTAACTGCTCAACGAATTCTAAGCGAGGTCGATAGAACTAGTGTTTTATTAAGAGATTTATTAAACGAGTCATTTAACACTATATATGTTAATGATAATTTCCTGTATGAAGAAATTAGAAAGTTAATTAAATCTTTTGGAATTCATAAATCAGATATTGTAAAATTATATAAAGGTAAAACTCCTATTTTTGAATATTTTGGTATTAATAAAAAGATAAAAAGTTCTTTTGGAAAAACAGTAACAATAAAAAGTGGGATATATCTTATCATTGAACATACAGAGGCTTTGCATGTAATAGATGTCAACAGTGGACATCATGTTAATGCCGGCAGTGCAGATCAAGAAAAAAATGCCCTGGAAGTAAATCTGGAATCAGCTACTGAAATTGCACGGCAATTAAGGCTAAGAGATATGGGGGGGATAATTGTCATTGATTTTATTGATATGCATCAAGCGAGTAATCGTAGGATATTGTATGAGAAAATGAAAGAGGAGATGAAAAGAGACCGTGCAAAACATACAGTACTCCCTGTTAACAAATTTGGGCTTATTCAGATAACACGCCAACGTGTGCGACCCGAAACAAATATTGAAATTTTCGAGAAATGCCCTGTTTGTGGTGGCTCAGGTAAAATAATCCCAAGTATATTTTTAATAGAAAAAATCGAAGATAATATCCAATATTTAATATTCAATCAAAATGAAAAACATTTAAAATTAATTGTTCATCCTTTTATTTATTCATATCTCACAAAAGGCATTTTTTCTCATAAATTTAATTGGCTTTTTAAGTTTAAAAAAAGAATAAGATTACAACAAAACACTTCTTATCATTTTTTGGAATATCATTTTTTTAATAAAAAGGATGATGAAATAAAAATTACTTCATCATTTGTATTAAAATAGCAAAAGAATTATTCGTTAAAAATTTATCCTTTTTAATTTTATCAATCCTAATTTATTATGTTTGCAAAAAAATAAAGTTATATGGAAAAAGTTCTAAGCGGAATAAGGCCAACAGGTAATTTACATTTAGGTAATTATTTTGGTGCATTACAAAACTTTGTAAAAATGCAAAAAGAAAATAATTGTTTTTTCTTTATTGCTGATTATCATTCATTAACAACACACCCAACATCACACAACTTGCATGCTAATGTTAAAAATGTATTAGCAGAATATTTAGCAGCAGGAATTGATCCTGAAATTGCCACAATTTATATTCAAAGTGATTTGCCTGAAACAGCCGAACTTTATCTTTTATTGAACATGAATGCTTATCTCGGAGAATTAGAAAGAGCAACATCTTTTAAGGATAAAATAAGAAGTCAACCAAATAATGTAAATGCAGGTTTGTTAACATATCCAACATTAATGGCTGCTGACATAATAATTCATAAAGCTACAAAAGTGCCTGTTGGGAAAGATCAGGAACAACATCTTGAAATGACCAGAACTTTTGCACGTCGTTTTAACCGTATGTACAATGTTGATTTTTTCCCTGAACCTGTTGCTTATAATTTCGGTAAAAATCTTATTAAAATTCCAGGTTTAGATGGCAGTGGGAAAATGGGAAAATCAGAAACAGGCAATAATGCTATTTTTTTAATTGATGAACCTAAGGTGATTAGAAAAAAAATTATGAGAGCTGTTACTGATGCCGGACCTACTAAAATGAATCAAAAAAAACCTGTAAGTATTGAAAATCTTTTTAGCATTATGAAAGCCGTTTCTTCTCCTGATACAGTTGCATATTTTGATGAGCTTTACAATAATTGTAATATTAGATACGGAGATATGAAAAAACAACTTGCAGAAGATATTATTAAATTTACTACTCCTTTAAGAAATAGAATTATTGAATTGTTAGCTGATAATGATTATTTAAGAAAAGTTGCTAAACAAGGAGCTGAAAAGGCTCATGAAAGCGCATCTAAAACTATTAAAGAGGTTAGAGAAATTATTGGAATAAAAGCAATTTAAATATTTATAAAACTAATTTATTTTAATTTTTAAATAAATTTTTTGAGAGCAAATATATGCCCGAATTAATAGATACCTCAGAAGTAAAAGAAACAGTCATATTAGTAGGTTTAATTACTCAAAAACAAGACAAAGAAAAAATAAAAGAATATTTAAGTGAATTATCCTTTTTAGTTGATACCGCAGGTGGAATACCTAAAAAACAATTTATTCAGGCTTTAGAAAAACCAAACCCAAAAACTTTTGTAGGCACAGGAAAACTCCTTGAGATAAAAGAATATGTTGATACTGAAAATATTGATGTTGTTGTTTTTGATGATGAACTTACACCTTCACAATTAAGAAATATTGAAAACATATTAAATTGTAAAATTTTAGATAGAACACATTTAATATTAGATATATTTGCTAAAAGAGCCAGAACAGCACACGCTAAAACTCAAGTGGAATTAGCACAATATCAATATCTTTTACCCCGCTTAACACGTATGTGGACTCACTTATCTAAACAGAAAGGTGGTATTGGATTAAAAGGTCCAGGTGAAACAGAAATAGAAACTGACAGACGAATAATAAGAGATAAAATATCCAGATTAAAAGAAAAACTTCTTCTTATTGATAAACAAAAAGCCACACAAAGAAAAAACAGAGGTGGTATAGTAAGGGTAGCTTTAGTAGGATATACTAATGTAGGAAAATCAACATTAATGAATCTTTTAAGCAAATCAACAATTTTTGCTGAAAATAAATTATTTGCTACTCTGGATACTACTGTAAGAAAAATTGTTATTGGAAATTTACCATTTCTAATGTCTGATACTGTCGGATTTATCCGGAAACTTCCTGTCGGGCTTATTGAATCTTTTAAATCTACATTAGACGAGGTTAGAGAAGCTGATATTTTATTACATGTTGTTGATATTTCCCACCCGGATTTTGAAGATCAAATTAATACTGTTAATAAAACCCTTGCTGATATTAATGTTATAAACAAGCCAATAATAATGGTATTTAATAAAATAGATGCCTTTTCTTATTTAAAAAAGGATGATGACGATTTAACACCAATCACAAAAGAAAATTTAAGCTTAGAAGATTTAAAAAATACATGGATGGCAAAAGTAAACTCCCCTACTTTGTTTATTTCTGCCAAGGATAAATTAAATATTGACAAATTAAAAAATACTCTTTACAACGAGGTAAAAAAAATTCATTCGAAAAGGTATCCTTATAATAATTATTTATTTTAAAATTTTATTACAAAATTACTACCGATTTCTCATGTTGAATAAGCTTTATTCCCAAATACAATTTCAAAGTGTTAACAGATTAAAAAAATATTTTTTAAAATTATCAATACGTTTATGATAATTTCTTTATTGAATTATTATAACTTTAATATTTTCTACTAAATTTGTGGTAAATCCAATTTTAAAAACTGAATATGAAATGGTATAATTTAATAATATTTTCAATTCTTACAGGCTTATTATTAAGTCTTGGCTGGCCTGAAAACGGACATAGCTTTATTTTATTTTTTAGCTTAGTACCATTATTATTTGTTGAAGATTATTTTCTGTCAAATTCAAAAAAAATTAAAGTCTTTTTTTATTCTTACATCAGTTTTTTTGTTTGGAATGTCTTAACAACATGGTGGATAGTTAACTCCACAGTTTTTGGAGCATGGAGTGCTTTTTTACTTAATTCTTTTATCATGGCGTTTACATTCTATGTTTTTCATTTATGCAGACGCAGATTCAATAATAATCTATCTATATTTTTTTTAATTCCTTTGTGGATAAGTTTTGAGTATTTTCATCTTGATTGGGATTTGTCATGGCCATGGTTAAATCTCGGAAATGCCTTTGCTACTGTTCCCAAATGGATTCAATGGTATGAATTTACCGGTACTTTTGGTGGAACTTTATGGATATTAATTTCAAATATTTTTATTTTTCTGTCTATAAAAAGTATTATTAATAATTATTCGGCAAGAACCAAATATTTTTTATTGATAACATCAGTGTTATTAATAATCATACCAATATTAATTTCAAAAAATATTTATAAAAATTATATAGAAAAAGAAGCTCCTGTAAAAGTTGTTGTTGTGCAACCAAATATTGATCCATACACTGAAAAATTTAGTGTTTCGCCTGATATTCAAACAAACAAAATGTTGAGACTTTCATATGAGAATGTTGACAGCACAACAGATTTTCTGGTATTTCCTGAAAGTGCTATACAGGAAAATGTTTGGGAAAGAAGATTAAAATATTCTACTTCAATTAATAAATATAAGACACACCTCATAAATAAATATCCCGATTTAAATATTATAATTGGAGCTTCATCATTTAAAATGTTTTTAGAAGGGGAAAAATTAAGTAATACTGCAAGGAAATTTTCAGACGAAGACCTCTGGTATGATGCATATAATTCTGCGTTTTTAATAAACAATTCCCCGAAAATTCAAATATATCATAAATCAAAATTGGTTCCTGGAGTTGAGAAAATGCCTTTTTCACAATTTTTCAAACCTCTTGAAAAATTTGCATTAGATATGGGTGGCACAACCGGAAGTTTAGGTACTACAAATCACAGAACACCTTTTATATCGAATAAATCATTAAAGGTGGCAACAGTAATTTGCTATGAATCAATATATGGTGAATTTTGTTCCAAATTTGTAAAAAACGGAGCCGATTTAATATTTGTTATCACTAATGACGGATGGTGGGGCGATACACCCGGATATAAACAGCATTTTGAATATTCAAGGCTAAGAGCTATTGAAACCCGTAGAAGTATAGTACGCGCTGCAAATACAGGGCGTTCCGGGTTTATCAATCAAAGAGGAGATGTTATTAAATACACACCTTACTGGAAAGAGGCTGTTATTAAAAAAAATATCAATTCAAATTCAAAGCTTACTTTTTATACAAAATATGGCGATTATCTCGGTAGAATTTCAGCTATTCTTTCAGTTATAATTATTTTACTTTCTTTATTTATAAATTTTTTGAAAAGAATTTAATCCTTTAATATTCTGTAAATAGTGGTTTTTCCAATACCAAGTTTTTGAGCTACCAATCTAACTTTATTGTCATATTTTTTTAGAAAATGTTTAATAATTATTTTGTCATATTCTTTAAGAGAATACTCATTATCTAATATGTCTTTAATAGAATCATTAGAGAAAAAAGATATATCCTGAGGTTCAATAATATTATTATTAGCCATAACAGTTGCGAGTTCAATAACAGCTTTTAATTCTCTGACATTTCCCGGATAATGATATTTTTTTAATTTTTCTTTTGCAGCTTCGGATAATGTAATTTTACCAAGTGAATTTTCTTTTGAAAATAAATCAATAAAATATTTAGATAGAAGCAGGATGTCATTACCACGATCTCTTAAAGGAGGTAAATGAATAGGCAGACCAAGGATTCTATAATATAAATCTTCTCTGAAATTGCCTTTTTTTACTTCCTGCAAAAGATTTTTATTAGTGGCAATAATTAATCTGACATCAGCTTTAATAAGATTATTTCCTCCTACCCGTGTAAATTCACCATCTTGCAAAACCCTAAGCAATTTAGCTTGCATATTTAAATTCATATCAGCAATTTCGTCAAGAAACAAAGTTCCTTTATTTGCTTCTTCAAACTTACCGATTCTCATATTATTTGCTCCTGTGAAAGCCCCCTTTTCATGTCCGAAAAATTCACTTTCAATAAGCCCTTCAGGTATAGCAGAAACATTCACTGCCACAAAGGGTTGTTTACTTCGCGATGAATTATAATGCACTGATTTAGCAACTAAATCTTTTCCTGTACCGGTCTCTCCTGTAATTGAAACAGTAATATTTGTTTTTGTTGCCTTTTCTATTAATTTAAATATTTTTTTAATTTCAGGGCTATTACCTTTTATTAAATTTCCATATTTATATTTTTTCTCTATTTCATTCTCAAGATTATCAATCTTATTTTTTAATATAAGATGTTCTTTAAGGTTTCTAATAATTTTCCACAAACGTTCTTTTGTGTTTCTATCTTTTAAAATATAATCATAAGCCCCTTTTTTAAGTAATTCTAAGGCAGTGGATATATCCTGTTGACCTGATACAATTATAACAGGAAGTTCAGGATTATATTTTTTAATCTCATTAAGGATTTCGAGTCCTTTCATACCAGGGAGATTGTAATCAAGAGATATTACTGAAGGATTTTTATAGAGATTTCTTAAACAATCTTTACCATTATTAAAAATCTCAATATCATAATCCGGGTCTGATGAAAGATAATGTGCAAGAAGGTTTGCAAAGATTTTATCGTCTTCAACAATAAATATTTTTATTGGTTCCAAAACTTTTTATTTTAACTTAGATAATATTTTTTTACTAAGATAATAATTTTTTTATTTGTCAAGAATAATTTAATAAAATATCATCAAAAATTAACAACAAATCCTCTAATTCTGTTGCTTCATATAGTCTGAGTTTAAATCTTTTAAAATTTTTATATGATTTAAAATAATTATGATAGTGTTTTCGTATTTCGTTTATAGCTCTTCTTTCGCCTTTTAAATCAATTGAGGCATATAGATGTTCTTTGCAAACTTTAACTCTTTCATTAATATCAGGAGGCTCAGCAAGTTTATTATTTTTAAAAAAATATTTTATTTCGTTAAAAATCCAGGGATAACCAATGCTTGCTCTTCCAATCATAATACCGTCAACATTATATTTATTTTTCATAAGCAAAGCTTTTTCAGGGCTGTCAATATCGCCATTACCAAAAACAGGTATTTTTAATCTTTGATTATTTTTAATTTTTCCTATTAATGTCCAATCGGAAATGCCTTTATAAAGTTGTGTTTTTGTTCTGGCATGAATGCTAAGAGCCTTTACACCTATATCTTGTAGTCTTTCTGTAAAGTCAGGAGTGATTATTTTGCTGTTTACATCCCAACCGAGTCGTGTTTTAACAGTAACAGGCAGTTTAGTTGATTTAATTACTGCTTTAGTAATATTAATCAATTTGGGGATATCTTTAAGCATGGCAGCACCGGCACCTTTAGATACAACTTTTTTTACAGGACATCCAAAATTTAAATCAATAAAATCAGGATTAGATTCTTCTGCCATTTGAGCTGCCTTACTCATGAAGTCAATATTATGACCGAAAATTTGAATACCTATAGGTCTTTCCTCTTCTGAGATATTCAATTTTTTAACACTTTTTTGAGCATCTCTTATTAAGCCTTCGGATGAGATAAATTCTGTAAACATCAGATCTGCACCAAATCTTTTGCATATCTTGCGAAATGGCTGATCTGTTATATTTTCCATTGGCGCTAATATTATCGGGAAGTCCCCTACTTCAATATTTCCTATCTTTACCATTAATATTCTATCTTTAATTTTTAAAATTAACGTAAATAAATCAAAAAATTTATATTTTTACGATATTATATAAAAATCTATGAAAAAATATCTTGTTTTTATAAAACACTCATCATTCTGGACTAAAATTATTTTTTTCTGTCTGTTAATTCTTATTTCACTATTATTAACAACCTTTTTGGGTTTAATTATTGCATATCCTTTTGCAGATATGAATATAGTTAATGCATTAATTTCCGGAAACACTTATACTGAAAACAACATCAATATTTTAAAATATTTGCAGATAATAAATCAAATCGGACTTTTTCTTTTACCTGCATTACTATTTTCATTAGTAATGAATAATAATTTCAGTGAATATTTAAACATAAACAAAAAGCCAAAAATAAAAAATTTAATCTTATCAATATTAATAATATTTTTTTCATTTCCATTTATAAATTTTTTGGTAGAAATAAATCAAAATTTATCATTACCCGCTTTTTTATCCTCTGTTGAGGATTGGATGAAAGCATCAGAGGAAGAAGCAAATACCCTAAGTGAATTATTTGTTAAAGCTAATACTTATCGGGGTTTAATTATTAATGTTATAATAATAGCTTTATTGCCTGCAATAAGTGAGGAATTTTTTTTCAGAGGTGTTTTATTAAGGCTTTTTAAAGAAAAAATTAAAAGTGTACATATTGCTGTACTAATTTCTGCAATTGTTTTCAGTGCCTTACATTTGCAGTTTTATACTTTTTTGCCAAGAGTATTTTTAGGTTTGATACTGGGATATTTATATTTATGGACAGGTTCTTTGTGGGTGCCAATATTTACACATTTTATTAACAATGCAATAGCTGTAATTGGCACTTTTTTGCTCAATAATAAATTGGTGAATTTTGATGCAGAAAATTTTTCTCAATCAAATATATTTTTATTATTATTTAGCAGTTTAATGGTAATATATTTTATAAAAGAAATTTATAAAAACAAAAAAGGAGATATTTTTTAATATCTCCTTTAAAGGAACTTCTACCAATGTATGACTATGAAAAAATTATTTTTCTTCCATCTTTTTTCGTGTTGAATAACTTATTTTAAAAGCACCAACTTTTCTTAATTCTTGTTTGATATCTGTAACAATACCCATTTTTACATCTTTATCAACCTTGAGAGAAGTAGTAAGAAATTTACGATCTACCTCGTCACGTGCTTCTCTTTCATTCTCAATAAAACTAACAATGTCATCAACAACATGAAAGGAATCGTTAAGTTGAATACGAGGTTCAGTACCTAATTTTTTATTCAAAGGAGGCCCAACGTATATAAAGCTGACAAGAGATTTCTTTTCTAACTTTTGAACCTCAGTAGCTTCAGGAGCATTGATTTTGACAAATAAATCAGTTTCTCTCATAGTAGTACTAACCATGAAAAAAAACAGTAGCATAAATATAATATCCGGTAATGATGCTGTTGATATTGTCGGTAATTCTTTTTTACCTTCTTTTTTAAATTTTGACATATTAATTATCTCCTATATTTTCAGGTTCAGCTTCAGAAATAGAAACAGGAACAGCTTTTTGAATAGCTTTTATCTTAATGTCATCAGTTAATTTACTAAATCTAACTCCAAATTTTTGCATAGAAAGTTCATCTCTTAATTCATTAACAGCAGCTGTTAATTCATTTTGAACTTGAATATACATATTATATGAAGTACCCCTATCATTCTTAAGAGAAATAATACCTAATGAAACAGGGATTTCACCCAAGCCTTCAATATTTTTTATTTTCTTCTCAGGAAGATTTGGTAAATTATTTGGATTAGAAAGAAATTCTTTTGTTTCTTGTTTTAAGTCTGATAATTCACCGGGTTTACCATTAATAAGCAACATATCATGACTATTAACCAAAATCTTACAAATATTTCTTTTTTTTACATCCGGGGGTTTAACATTCGGATCCAGTGGCGGAGGCAACTTCCTACTTATTCCTGTATCTACATCCATAGTTGTAGTAACAAGGAAGAATATAAGAAGCAAAAAAGCTATATCTGCCATTGAACTTGCACTAAATTCAGGTGTTTTTCTACTAGCCATTTTTTTTTATTTTAATGCGTTAGATATACTTGAATAAATAACAGCAAGAACAGCCAAGGCTGCAGTTATATATGTAAAAATTAATGCAGATCCAACAATTCGTTCTACTGCTAATGATGTATTCTTGCTTTGAAGAAATTCTAAACTAAGATTATTTGCTGACAACATATAAGATATAAAACCTAATACAGCTATAACACCAAGTAAGATTAAAAATCTAACTAAATCATGAGGATTTTTTATAATATGTATTATAGGAAAAATAATTGCAGCAATAGTACATAATATTATTGCAACATATGCTTCATACATATATGGGTTTAAAACATTCTTAGCATTATCATCACCTTTTATTAAAACAAGAATTTGAAATAAACCTGCAAATGCAATAAATATTATTGATAATATTTTTACAATTTTATTAATTGTCTTATCCATTTTTTAATTATTTTTTAAGGTTATATTTTGTTAAAATATCAATAAAAGTGATAGTCCCATCTTCCATATCATTTACAATACTATCAATTTTACCTATACAATAGTTATAAAAAACTTGAAGAATAATAGCAACAATCAAACCAAATACTGTAGTTAACAATGCTACTTGAATACCACTAGCAACAACAGTAGGAGAAATTGTACCTGCAGCAGCAATATCAGCAAAAGCGCCAATCATACCAATAACAGTACCCATAAATCCAAGCATAGGAGCAAGGGCAATAAATAATGAAATCCATGACAATCCTTTTTCTAAACGACCTACCATTACACCACCATAAGCTACAATTGATTTTTCAACAACATCAATACCCTCAGGATATCTTTCCAATCCTTGGTAAAAAATACTTGCAACCGGTCCACGTGTATCTCTACAAATATCCTTAGCTGCATCAATTCCACTGCTATTAATAGCAGTTTCTACCTGATTGAGAAGTTTTTTGGTATTTGTTGTTGATAAATTTAAATAAATAATTCTTTCAATAGATAATGCTAGACCAATAATAAGTGTTAATAATACAATACCCATAAAACCAGCACCACCTTTAATAAAATTTTCTTTTAAAACTTGGTGAAAAGTCTGATGTTCTTCAGGAGTTTCTAATAATTGTTCTGCAACTTCTGTAGCAGCAACTGTATCATTAACAGCTGTAGAATCATTGGCAACTTGCTCAACTTTTGTTGTATCAGTTGTTTGTTCGGCTTCTTGTGCCATTGTTACATTTGATAATCCAAATGATAGCATACCTGCTATTGTTAAAAAAGCAAATAATTTTTTCATAGTTTGAAATATTAATTTTTAATTTTTCTTTAATTAATAATTTATTTGTTATTTTCTTGTTTCTTGCGGAGAGGAAGGGATTCGAACCCCCGGTACGCTTTTGGCATACACACACTTTCCAGGCGTGCGCCTTCGACCACTCGGCCACCTCTCCCTTTAAGTGTTTTTCTCTGCAAACTGACTGCTAAAGTAAAAAAAATTATAATATAAAATTAAAAAACGATTATTTTTTTAATAATTGTTTTCTCCTGAAAATTATTACTTAATTAAAAAACATCTTGTTATATAATTACTATT
>JAGGUV010000056.1 GCA_021158345.1 Bacteroidales bacterium | reverse complement strand
TTATTTATTTAATTCTTTCCACAATAAGTCTTTTAACTTACCAAGATTTTTTTGTGTCACAGAGGAAATAAAAATATGTTCCGGCAAATCATCAGTCAGCTCATTTTCTAATTCATCAATCAATTCATCATCAAGAAGGTCTGATTTTGTAATAGCAAGTACTCTTGATTTGTCGAGCAATTCAGGATTGTATTGTTTAAGTTCGTTGAGAAGAATAAAATATTCTTTTCTAATATCATCGCAGTCGCCTGGAACCATAAAAAGCAATAATGAATTACGTTCGATATGACGAAGGAAACGTAAACCCAGGCCTTTACCTTCGTGAGCGCCTTCAATTATTCCGGGAATATCTGCCATAACAAAAGATTTCTGGTCGCGATAAGCAACAATGCCAAGATTAGGTTTGAGTGTAGTAAAGGGATAGTTGGCAATACGAGGTTTTGCAGCAGAGATAACAGAAAGCAAAGTAGATTTTCCTGCATTAGGGAAACCAACCAAACCAACATCAGCAAGAAGTTTTAGTTCGAGAATTTTAGCAGCTTCAACATAGTCTTCACCGGGTTGAGCATATTTAGGTGACTGGTTAGTAGAAGTTTTAAAATGGTCGTTTCCTAAACCACCTCTACCACCTCTTAACAATATTTTTTCCTGTCCGTGTTCAGTAATTTCAAATTCAATTTTACCAGTTTCAGCATCCTTGGCAATAGTGCCGAGCGGGACTTCAATAATAGCATCTTTTCCATTAGCACCTGTACTTAATGAACCGCTGCCGTCACCACCATGTCCGGCTCTTACATGTCTTGCATATTTTAAATGCAGCAATGTCCATAATTGTTTATTGCCTCTAACAATAACATGACCACCTCTGCCGCCATCACCACCATCAGGACCTCCCTTTGGAATATATTTTTCTCTACGCATATGTGTAGAGCCTTTGCCTCCTTTTCCTGAACGACAAAATATTTTTACATAATCAACAAAATTTGATGAAGGCATATCTCTTATTAAATTTATTTATTCTCAATATAATTATCAATAACATTAGTGATTCTGTTAAAAACAGTATCAATATCAGCCATTCCATTAATAGGCCAATATTTATCTTGTGCTTTGAAATACTTTATTAATGGCTCGGTTTGCTTTTTATATACTTTAATTCTATTTTTAATTATTTTCAGATTATCATCAGAACGATCTGAATCTTTAGCACGATGTAATATCCTGTTATAGAGTTCCTGTTCTTCAACTTCAATTGAAATAACTAAAGAAACAGGAGTATTTCGTTTATTCATAAAATCGTCAAAAAATTCAGCTTGCCTAAGAGTTCTGGGAAAACCGTCAAACACAAAACCTTTTGTTTCATTTTTTGAATTAATATTCTTAGAAATAATATCAACTACAATCTTATCAGGGACTAAACAACCTTTATCAATATATTTTTTTGCTAATATCCCAACTTTTGATTGTTTTTTTATTTCTTCTCTAAAAATATTACCTGTTGAAAAATGTATAAGATTATATTTTTTTATAATATTTAATGACTGAGTGCCCTTTCCTGAACCCGGAGGACCAAATATCAATATATTTAACATTTTTTATGTCGTTTAATAAATAAATTAATCAACAATTTTATAAATATCAGGATAATTTCTTCCAAAACCATCATAGTCAAGACCATAACCCACAATAAAATCGTTAGGAATTTTTAATCCGATATAATCAATATTATAATCTTTTAGAAATGAATTTGGCTTAAACAATAATGTTGCTATTTTTACATCCTTTGCATTTAATTTTTTGAATTTATTGATAGTATTTTCCATTGTTATACCTGTATCAATAATGTCTTCAACAATAACAACGTGCCTGTCACTTAAATTTTCATCCAGACCAATCAACTCTCTGACAACAGATGTTGTTTTTGTTCCTGAATAAGAAGAAAGTTTTACAAAACTTATTTCGCAATCTATTGTTATTTTCCTGATAAGATCGCTTGCAAAAACAAATGCTCCATTTAATATAACAATAAATAATGGATTCTTCCCTTTTAAATCTCTGTTAATTTCTTTTGCAACTTTACTTACAGACTCATCAATTTCTTTAGAATCAATATATAATGAAAAATTTTTATCTTTAACTTTAATTACTTTCATCTGTTTTAAAATGTTTTTTAAGGCAAAGATATTAGTTATCTATAAATATAACAAATAAAAGAATACTTATTAAACATTAAATTCAAAATAGTTTCAATAAAAATTATTTTAATAAAAGAAATTTTATTTTTTTTTATTCGTTTTTACAATTTTTTGTTAAACCTTAAGACCTGTCAAATATTTCACTATAAACAGTGCATGCTATAAAGCTTAATAAAAATCAGGTACAGTTGGCATCAGCACATTGTTTTATAAAATATTTTAAAATGCAGTAGCAAGCTTTTATTTTAATATTTTACCTTTTGTTTTTAAAATCTTAAAATTTAGCAGGCAACAATAAATTTTAATAATTAAACAAACGAATAAAGAAAATGATTATTTTTGATTTTTTAGTATTAAAAAAAACAACAAGGTCATGCAAGCAAAAGTAAGTATAATAATGGGAAGCACTTCTGATATGCCAATAATGAAACAAGCAGCAGAATTTTTAAATGATATGCAGATACCATTCGAGATAAATGCCTTATCAGCACACAGGACTCCTGAAGATGTCAGTGAATTTGCATGTTCAGCAAAGGCAAGAGGAATAGAAGTGATAATTGCAGGAGCTGGAATGGCAGCACATTTGCCCGGTGTAATCGCTTCGATGACTACTGTTCCTGTTATTGGAGTGCCAATAAAAGCAAGTTTAAACGGTTGGGATGCAATTTTATCTATTATTCAAATGCCTCCCGGAATCCCTGTTGCCAGTGTTGGCCTTAATGCTGCAAAAAATGCAGGTATTCTTGCTGCTCAAATTTTAGCTCTTAAAGATGAAAATTTAATGAATAGATTTATTGATTTTAAAAATTCTTTAAAAAATAAAATTATTAAAGCTAATAAAGATTTGTCTGAAATTAAATATAAATATAAAGTAAATTAATAGTGAGGTTGAGTTTGAAAATAAGTATATATTTTAAGCTTATTTTTTTATTATTAGCATCAAACCGTCACGAATTGGAAGCATAAGATTTTCCACTCTTTCGTCGTTTTGCACAAAATCATTAAATTTTTTTATTGCTTTTGTATCTGCATCATTAGGTTTAATTTTTTCAATTACTTTTTTATTCCATAATACATTGTCAACAATAATTAAACCACCATTATTTAGTTTTTCAAAAACAAAATTATAATAATTCAGTAAATTAATTTTATCGGCATCAATAAAAATAAGGTCGAATTTTTTGTTTATTTCAGGAATTACATCCAAAGCATTACCAATATAAAGTTTAGTATTTTTGATTATACCTGCTCTATTAAAATTTTTTAGAATAATATCCTCAAGTTCAATATTTTTTTCAATAGTATGTAAAACACCATCTTTTTTAAGTCCTTTTGCAAGACATATTGCAGAATAGCCTGTGAATGTCCCGATTTCCAATATTTGCTCAGGATTAATAAGTATGCTAAAAAATTCAAGTAACTTACCTTGTAAATGTCCTGACAACATCCTTGGATTTAACACTTTAAGATTTGTCTCCCTGAATATTTTTTTTAAGAGGTCTGTTTCTGGGGTTGTGTGAAATTCGCAATATTCTTCAACTTTTTCATCAAGCATTTTAATAATATTATTTTAAACTGATTTCAAACATTCTGTCTTCTAAAATTTTAGTGGCATTATCCCAATTATAATTTTTAAGGACAAAATTATATCCATTTAAAGCAATTTTATCAGCAGCAGCTTTATTGTCAAGTAAAAAAATAATATGTTTTGCATATTCTTCGGGTTCAGTGCCAACTAAAATTTCATCATTTTCCTTAGCATTTAATGCCTTATTGGCAAGAGAAGAAGTAATACAAGGGATTTTCATAGACATAGCCTCCAATAATTTGTTTTGCAGACCAGTACCAATTTGCATAGGAGCAATAAATATTTTTGATTTTGCATAGCATTGTCTGATGTCTTCTACCCATCCGCTAACGCTAACTTTATCTGACTTGAGAGCCATGACTTTTTTATGTGGCTGTGCACCTGCTATTAGCAATTTAATGTCAGGCTTTTTTTTATAAACCAAAGGCAAAATTCGTTTTACAATATATTCTGCTCCATTAATATTTGGAGGATAACCCATATTTCCAATAAAAACTAAATCGTATTCTTTTTCTTGCTGCATAGGCTTGAAAAACTCATGGTCAACACCATTACGAATTATCATTATTTCATCTTTATCTTTATGAGGTATGAGTTCTCTGTCAGGTTTTGAAATTATTGTTTTTATATCGAAATAATCGAAATTCTTATTTTCAGCTTTAAGCAATCTTTTATACTCGGATTTAAAAAAAGGCTTTAATAAAAATGCAGCATTTTTAATTCTCCTCTCAACACCTTTTGAGAACACATCCTGATAATCAAGAGTTTTTGGAATATTATAATTTTTAACATATTCAGCTATTCTAAGCAATTGACAAAAGATATGGTCGGGGTTTTCTTCTAAAATTATTTTGTCAATAATTTTTTTTGCCTTCCTATTATAAAAATATCCTACCTGAAACGGATTACCATTGAAAATTGATTTAATTATATTTAAAAATATTTTAAATTTAGGAAGTTTTATTATTGTTACTGATTTACAAAATTTGCTTAATTCTTTTACAGCATTCTTATCAAGTTTATTATCGCATAAAGCACATAAAATAATTTCATTTTTTTTGGCAAGGTATTTAATTTGATGATATGCGCGCAATTTATCGCCTTTTTCAATTGGATATGGTACTCTTGATAATAAAACAAATATTTTCATATTTTATATTTTGTTTAAAAAATTAAAATATTCTTATTTTTAATATTTATAAATTCTTATAAAATTCAACTAATTTTTCAATAATTTTTTTACTATTATACTGATTTGATATAAGTTTCTTAGCATTACTACCTATTTCAATACAAAATTTTTTATCTTCCACACATCTTTTTACAGCATTAAAAAAATCATCGGCAGTATCAGCAATTAAAATATCTTTATTATTTAAATAATTAATACCTTCAGCCCCTATTGAAGTAGATATAATGGTTTTACCAAGTTTCATTCCCTCAATAATTTTAATTCTTATACCACTGCCCGACAGAAGAGGGACAATCATAATTGCCTTAGAATTAATAAATTCCGAAGCATTATCAACTTCACCTAAAACAACAATATTTTGAGAATTTAAATTCTTTAACCAATTAGGCATTTCCCTGCCTGCGAGATAAAATTTCAGCTCGGGATATTGCATATGAATTTTAGGCCATGCCTCATCAATAAACCATTTTATTCCTTCAACATTTGGTATCCAATTCATTGACCCAATATGAAATAATGAAGGAAATTCAAAATCAGTATTTATTTTATCAGTATTATCAGTTATGTCAATGCCAAAAGGGATATCTACGATTGGTACATTACAGCCATTATTTTTAAAAAAATTAATATCTTTTTTTGTTATTGCAGCTATACCGTCATATTTATTAATTACTGATAATTCATAATTCTTTAAAGTTGTTGACAGATGTTTATAAACAAACCGCTTTAATGGATTTTTACAAGTCCTTGCCAATCTTTGCCATATTAAATGTTCAATATTATGAGCACGTAAAATTACTTTTGCATCGGAATATTTTCTAATAATCTCAAGATATGGGGACATATATAATGTCTCTAACTGTATAAAATCAAAAGTGTTATTTTTTAATATCTCAATAATTTTATTTTCAAAATCTTTTGAAATAAATCTTTTAACATGATATGATTGGTTTGAAAAAAGATTAAAAAATATTTCTAAAGGCTTAACTGTCAAATCAACATAAACAGCTTCAATATTAGTTTTATTTCTATAATCAACAGGTAATTTATTAATATCAACATTATATTTGGGAGAGTTAACAGCAAGAACTTTAACATTATGACCAGCATCTGTTAGACCATTAATAATGGCATTCATTGCTATCGGGCCACCTTCTTTTGGCGGATACGGCGATTTATTACAGATTATCAGTATCTTCATATTTAAACAAATCTATTTTAAACCTTTTATATATAATTTTATTAATCTTTTTTATAAATTTAATATACCATTCCATATCTAATAAAGAAGAATCGGATGTAGCTTTATATGTTAAGAATATACCAAGTGGTAAGATGATAACAGAAGCTATCCAACTGCCAAGAGCAGGGGTAATAATACTTGCTTTAACATATTTTTCTGATATTATAGTTATTACATGCCAAAAAACAAAAAAGAATACTGAAATCACCAAAGGTGTACCCAATCCACCTTTTCGAATTATTGCTCCCAGCGGTGCGCCTATAAAGAAAAATATCAAACACGCAAAAGAAAGAGTAAATTTTTTGTGCCATTCTAATTGATGTTTTATTATCCTGGTCTCCTTACTTTTATATACTTTTTGCCTGAATTCTATATTCCTCTTTATTGCCCTTGAATTTTTTATCGCTTGTGATATTATTTTCTTCTGTTCAGAAGGTTTAAAATTTGTAAGAAAATCATTATTCAATATTTTTGCTGTATCAGGGATTACAATTTCATTAGTATCAATTAATGAATAATATTTATTTTTTCTATTATAAAAATTTATAAATTTATTTTTATAATCCTTTAATTGTATTTTTAACGAATCCGCAGTCTCAGATAACTGCCTTATATTAAGCATATGATAGTCATTTTTAAACAATGATTCATCTGTTCTGTTTAATTCATTACCAGTTAAATAAAATCTTCTGTACTCTTCTTCAAATTTTATTCTTTGAAAAGGCCTGTTGATTTTATTTTTTCTGCTTGTATTCTCAATATAATTATAACCATCATAAAGATATAAAATCAACTTTTTTTTGTCAGGAGAGACAAGCATTTTTCCTGACTTGGCAATAGTAATTTTATTATCACCCATTCTGTCTGTGTGATCATAAATTATTATATCATGTATTGTCTTACCGTCTTTATCTTTTTTATCAATTTTTAAAGTATATCCATCAATACCATTATAAAAAATACCTTGTTTAATATTAAAAGCAGGTTTCTGTGATTTTATATCATATAATATAGATCTGAATTTTAAATTGGCAATTGGCAAAATATTATTTGAGAAATAAAAAGCAGACACACTTATTATTACAGATAAAACCACCAAGGGCATCATTATTTTCTTCAATGAAATACCGGCAGCCTTCATTGCACTGAGCTGATATGTCTCTCCCAAATTACCGAATGTCATTAATGAAGCTAATAATATTGCTAATGGAAGGGCTAATGGCACAAATGTCATAGCAGCATAAAAAAGTAATTTTAATATCACATACCATTCCAAGCCCTTTCCAACTAAGTCATCAACATATTTCCATAAAAATTGCATTAAAATTATGAATAATGTAATGAAAAAAGTCATCAATAATGGACCCAGATATGATTTTAATACTAATTTATATATCTTCTTCAAACCAATAATTTATTTAATGCAAAGATAAAAGAATATTATTGCACAGAAAATTATTAAATGATAAAAAATAGATTTTAAAGAAATTACGATAATTATATTTATAACTAATTAGCGCATAGTCCTGAAAACTTTCGGGAGGAGTATTTAATGTGCATAAACTTATTTATAATTTACAATTAACACCAAATAAAATAATAAACAACTGTTGAAAAGTAAAAAAAATAAGGTTTTTTTAAACATTTTTACTATTGAATTAAAGCATTAATGCACAAATTATTAACATTTACTAAAAAACAAAACTTTAAGTACTTTATGCACTCAAAGTACTTTATGCACTTTACAAACTCAAAGTACTAATAAACAATAAAATTAACACACTGATTATTAAAATATATTTTATAATTATTTTTTTTTGTTTTTATCTTGACAAATAAAGATTTTTATTATAGTTTTGTTTTCTATAATAATTTTTATTTTTTAATAAAAGAAATTTCATCTTTTATTAAATATATGTTTTATATTTGCAAAGAAAATAGAAATAAATAATATATTGTTTAATTAAAAAATGTTGATATGAAAAAAATTTTACTTTTAAGTTTAGCACTAACAACGTGCTTATTTAGTTTTTCACAACAAAGAGCTACTGTTAAAAAATCACAGAAGTTAAAAAGTGTGAAAGCTTATCACAAAACAGCTATTGATGATCAAATAGTTGAAAAACCTGTAAACTATAGCACAGCAGCTAAAGGTGTTGCCGATATTAACGAAACTCAAATAGGTGATACTTATTATGATCTATGGACTAATTGTTTAATGGCAAACAGAATTTATTTATATAATGATGGTACAATAGGTGCTGTATGGACAAGAGGTACAGAAGCTTCAAGTTTCCCTGACAGAGGAACAGGATACAATTATTTTGACGGTACATCTTGGGGACCAATGCCAACAGCAAGAATCGAAACTATGAGAACAGGATGGCCTTCTTATGCTCCTTGGGGCGCAAACGGTGAACTTTTTACTTCTCACGGTCCTGCTGATGGTCTTTTAATTTCAACTCGCCCTACTAAAGGTACAGGTGACTGGACTGAAGCTTATGTTCCAAATCCTGAAGGTTCTTCAGGTTTAACATGGCCTAGAACTGTAACTGCAGGTGCTGACCATAACATTATTCATAACCTTGCTAACTCCTATGACCCATATTTAGGACAACCATCAGCATTATGCTATAGCAGATCTTCTGACGGTGGTGCAAACTGGGATATAGAAAATGAAGTTATTGAAGGCTTAGGCGCTGATTATTTCTATGATATTGGTGGTGACGCTTATGCTTGGGCTGAACCTCAAGGCGATACTATTGCTTTTTTAGTTGCCGACAAATGGCATGATATGGTTTTAATGAAATCTCTTGATGGTGGCGACAACTGGACAAAAACTGTTATATATGAATTCCCTATTCCTTTATGGTATTTTGGTGCTGACCAAGATCCTTTAGATACAACTTTTGTTTGTGATGGCTCTGCTGCTATTTGTTTAGACAAAGATGGCATGGCTCACGTTGCTTTTGGTATTGTTAGAGTTTATGTTACTGACCCGGGTTCAGGTTCATACAATTATTTCCCATATTATGACGGAATCGGATATTGGAACGAAAGTATGCCTACATGGACTGACGGCGACCAATATCATGCTCTCGACCCTGATGCTCTTTATGAATCAGGTAATTTAATTGGCTGGACCCAGGATGTTGACGGTAACGGTACTATTGATTTTCTTGATGACGGTGTTGTTTCATACAGAGCTAGTGGTATCTCTACTATGCCTAATTTAATTGCTGATGATAATGGCTGGATATTCTTATCTTTTGCTACAACAACTGAAGGTTTTGATAATGGTGAGAAAAACTTCAAACATATTTGGTTAAGAGCTTATGATGGTTATGAATGGACAAATTTCCTCGATATTGATAATGGTATAGCTCATATGTTCCACGAATGTGTTTATCCTAACTTAGCTCAGAATACTGATGCAGATAATATTCATTTAATTTATCAAGCTGACGAATTCCCGGGACTTGCTCTGAACGGTGACCACGATTATGTTAATAACTTTATTTATCATGTTAAAGTTGCTAAAAGCGATTTAATAAATGTTGGTATTAATAACGTTAACAATACCAATTTAAATGTTTCTCAAAACTATCCTAACCCATTTAATGGTATTTCTAAAGTTAGTGTTACTACAGAAAAAACTACTAACTTAAGCCTTGAAGTTTCAAATATGATGGGACAAAAAGTTTTTGAAATCCCTGCTCATAAAGTTAATGCCGGTACTCATATCTTA